>CAZDHQ010000154.1:0-1970 GCA_964505135.1 uncultured Ferruginibacter sp. | reverse complement strand
ATCAATTTGTATGGCGAAGCCCTGGTTAAAACCATTGCTTTTGAAAAAGAAAGATTTGGCAGCACGGATAAAGGCATTGACATCATCAAGAACTTCTGGACTAAAAATGGTGTTGATGCAACTGCTTTGAACATAAAAGATGGCAGCGGTTTATCACCGGCCAACCGTGTTACAGCCAAATCATTGGTGCAGGTGCTTCAGTATGCAAAAAAGCAAAACTGGTTTGCTTCTTTTTATAATGCACTACCTGAAATGAACGGAATAAAAATGAAAGATGGTTATATCAGTGATGTAAGATCTTATACAGGCTATATCAGCAGTAAAAGCGGAGCCAACTATATCTTTTCTTTTATCGTTAATAATTTCAATGGCAGTGCCTCCACTGCAAAAGAAAAAATCTGGAAATTGCTTGATCTTTTAAAATAAAACCTAAACATTACTACCATGCAAAATTATGCTAACCATTCCCGCTATGTTCCGTTGTATCATTTTGTTGCTTCCTTTTTAATATTGGCAGCAACCATTGGATCTTTTGTAAATCTTTCCCATGCCATTGCCAAAGGAGAAGGTGTTTACAGTGCTTCTTTAATCTGTGTTATTTGCCTGGTGCTGATTTTACTTTTTTGGTTTGCAAGGTCCTTCGCATTAAAAGCTCAGGACAGGGCAATCCGTGCCGAAGAAAACTTTCGTCACTTTATTTTAACCGGCAAACCTTTGGACTCACGGTTAAGGATGTCCCAGATCATCGCACTGCGTTTTGCCAGTGATGAAGAGCTGCCGGCTTTGGCTCAAAGAGCAGTTGGAGAAAACCTTCCGTCAAAAGAAATTAAACAAGCTATCAAAAACTGGAAAGCTGATTTGTACAGAGCTTAGTAAAATAAAAACGGGTGACAATTAATCGTCACCCGTTTTTTTATTGAATGTCTTCCTTAAACTGTTCTCATTTTTTTATAAGTATTAATCAATCCATTCGTTGATGAATCATGGCTATTTACTTGCTCATCAGTCTGCAACTCAGGTAAAATTTTTCCTGCTAATATCTTTCCTAATTCCACGCCCCACTGATCAAAACTATAGATGTTCCATATAACGCCCTGCACAAAAATCTTATGTTCATACAAAGCAATCAGGCTTCCTAAACTAAATGGCGTGATTTCTTTTACAAGAATTGAATTGGTTGGTTTATTTCCTTCAAACACCCTGTAGACATTATCATGGCTGGCTCCATTCATCAATGCTTCTGTTTGTGCAAAAAAGTTGCTTAGTAATTTTTGATGATGATCACCAATTGGATTATGACTGATAGCAGGCGCAATAAAATCACAGGGAATTAATTGTGTACCCTGGTGAATCAATTGATAAAACGCATGCTGGCCGTTGGTTCCGGGTTCACCCCAAATTACCGGGCCTGTAGCATAATCTACTTTATTGCCGTTCCTGTCAATGTATTTACCATTGCTTTCCATATTTCCCTGTTGGAAATAAGCTGAAAAGCGGTGCATGTATTGATCATAGGGAAGAATGGCTTCCGTAGCAGCACCAAAAAAATTAGTGTACCAGATGCCAATCAATGCCATCAGCACAGGAATGTTTTTTTCAAATGATGTATTGGCAAAATGCTGATCGGTTTCAAACGCACCTTTCAGTATTTGTTCAAAATTCCCGTAACCAATGGTAAGTGCGATAGACAAACCAATAGCACTCCATAAGCTATACCTTCCGCCAACCCAATCCCAGAACACAAACATATTTTCCACAGCAATACCAAATTTCACTACTTCTTTTTCATTGGTGCTTAGTGCTGCAAAATGTTTGGCAATATTGGTTTCATCTTTTGCATGCTCTAAAAACCATTGCCTTGCCGTGTGAGCATTGGTCATGGTTTCCTGCGTGGTAAATGTTTTGGAAGCAATTAAAAACAGTGTTTCATCTGCAGTCACTTTCTTTAATGTTTCAGCAATATATCTGCC
>CAZDHQ010000153.1:5356-8327 GCA_964505135.1 uncultured Ferruginibacter sp. | reverse complement strand
GGAATACACTGGTACATGCTGTGAATGAAAATGCGGCGCTGTTAAAAGCTCCCATTTTGTGGAGTAACCCTGGAACCAATCAAACCGGTTTTACCGCCTTGCCCGGAGGCTATCGCAATAGTGATGGCAGTTTTGGTGGTATTGGAACGGTGGCCAACTGGTGGGGTGCCACTTACGGTTTCCAGTATAGTTTTACCCATATTATTAAAGTGCAGATGGATGAATCAGTGTACCTGGATTTTTTAGAGGTAGCTCCTGTGCAGGATGAGGATGGCAACTGGGTAGCCGGCCCCATCGGTGCTATTGGTACGCTTGGCTTTTCAGTTAGGTGTATAAAGGATTTGCCTTAATCCAGGAACACCCGCTTGACTGGCACCAACTGAAAGCTGAACCAGATATTTCTCTTAACGATGATAAAGAAAAACATACAAAACAAACTGCAGTTGTTTTTATTTATGGGTCTGTTGATCACATCAATAGCTATGTATGCACAAGTGGGCATTGGCACCAGCACACCGGCCACATCTGCGGCGCTTGAAGTAAATGCAGTAGATAAAGGATTCTTGCCGCCAAGATTAACGCAGCAGCAAAGAAATGCTATTGTTAATCCGGTGGCGGGCTTAGTAGTGTGGTGTACCGATTGTGGCTTAACTGGCCAGTTATCTGTGTTTAATGGAGCTGCATGGATCAATCCCGCAGGACAAAGATCCGGTAAGAACTATTACGTAAGCTCAGGAGGGGACGATGGGAATGATGGACTATCGCCATCAAGTCCCTGGCAAACCCTGTCAAAAGTAAATGCAAGTATGCTGGGCATGTCGCCTGGAGATTCAATACTTTTTGAAAAAGGCAGTTATTTCTTTGGTACGCTTGTAATGGCGAAATCTGGAACGGCCGAAAATCCAATTGTTTTTGGAGACTATGGCACAGCTACTCAATTGCCCGTATTTATTGGAGCAGTTACCATCTCGTCTAACGGACAGCCTGTAACAGGGTGGCAATATGTGGGCAATGATAATTGGGAGTACAAAGATGATATAACCAACGGCAATAAAGTTGATATCGCCAACCTGGTGTTGAGAGTGAAGGGCGCTACCAAAGATAGTTTTGGAATCAAGCTCATGTCTTACGATTCTACTCTGCTTAACAGACAGGGCCAGTTTTGGTACAGCTATTTTTCAAGAAGTTTTAGGCTGCATTCTGTAGGTGATCCAAGGAATTTTTATTCCTCCATTAAAATGGTGCTGGGTATTAATGCTATTGAATTTAAAGAAAACGCTTATCTCATTTTCGAGAATCTTGATTTTCGTTATTATGGAAAATGCGTGGTGGAGAAAAGCGGCAATTATTGCAGCTTCAGAAACTTAAAGATATCTTATATAGGTGGAGCTGATCATAGTGACCCTAATGATGCAGGAGGGAAGCACTACCAGGAACGATACGGCAACGGCTTACAGGTTTGGAATGCAGGACATGATATAACCATTACCGGCTGTAGAATAGATAATGTATATGATGCAGGTATTTCGCCCCAGGGAATTTCCGATACTTTTCAGGCTGTTTGTAGTGAAACATTAAGCGTCTACAATATCTACATGCGGAATAATGTAATAACCAATTGTGAATACAGTTTTGAGTTTTTTGAACATGTATCTAAATTGTGTCTTTCTCTTCCTCATAATGTTCATGATATTTATTTTGAAAATAACACCTGTGTAAATGCAGGTGGGGGTTGGAGCCATTACCAGCGCTGGGCCACCATCAAATGGTATAATGATACTCAGCCAACAGGAAGACCAAATCCAGACGGAACACATTTCAGGATAGAGCTCCTGAATGCTGTAACCTCCAGCACGCCCAATATTTTCATCAGGAACAATATTTTTTGTGGAGCAACAGAAATGCTTTTTTGGGTGATTGACAGTACGTACCTTAAAAAGTATATTTCAGATTATAATGACTTTTGGCAGGTAACAGACGAACTTAAGGATACTGTGCCGATAGGTTCATTTTCAGGCTACGGTTATCCGCAAACGACTTATTTTATTTCATTAAATGAATGGCAGGCACATACAGCCCAGGAACAACATTCCTACAATCTTGCACCTTTGTTTATTTCTTCTTCGGATTTTCATTTAAAGCCGGGTTCTCCGCTGATAGGGAAAGGTATTGATGCAGGTTATGGCAAATATGTGGGAGCATATCCTTTTAAATGATTATAGCTTTAGTTATGTCTAAAAGGCGCTGTAGTGGCACTGTTTACCAGTTTATTAAATTCTTAATCTAATTTTCAGGTGAACAGTTATTAAAGTTCTTGCCTTTAAATCTTAATATTATGACAGCCTGTGTAGTTTAATCCAGAAGGCAAAAACTACAGTTAGCTTCTGTTGCTACTAACCACCATTTGCGACTGCATGAAAGTTTTGTAACCATCGCTGCAAAACCTGTTAGTTATTAAATTTAAAACCAATACAGCTGTTGAATGAAGTAGTGGTAAGCAGCAATAAAAAAACGATGGCCAGTTTGAAGCCGCTAAGGGCGGCAATGCGGTAGACTTTTTTAAAAAATCTCCCGTCCATATCTGTAAACAGCAGTGGTGAGATTAATGTAAGAAGGGCTACGGTTTTTTTAGTACTCATCAATGGTAAACCTGTGCTTACCGATGCACAGACCGTACTAAGCCAGTTAATACCACTCAAAACATTGAGTTGATTACAGCTGCATCTGCCAATAATAAAATTACCACTATCAACAATTGTTGTTGCTAAACTCAATTTTGGTAAGTTAAAGCCAATGCAGGAAATTGATAGCATACAACGCCTTGCTAAGGCGAATTCCTTTTACCTTGCTATTGGCTGTAAAATGAAATTTAACTATCAACCTGTTAACAAGAGCTATAACTTACCGCAAAGATTGTTAACCGCTTTGCCATATATTGCTGCACCGTTATCCTTTCTTTTTTTTAAGTCAG
>CAZDHQ010000153.1:0-5346 GCA_964505135.1 uncultured Ferruginibacter sp. | reverse complement strand
TTTGGCTTAGCAAATGGTATTATAATTGAGTATTACCGGCCTTAATCAACTAATGCCCATGCGTTGAAAAATAAATCCATTGAAACAATCCCCAATCCAGTGCAGCTGCAACGATCATCAGTATAAGGCCAATCCAAAACCATTTCTTTGCATCTGGCTGGCTTCTTTCTCTTGCATATTCTTTACTGATATCAAAATCTGTTTTCATGACCGTGAGTTTTTTATTCATTTTTATTGGTAAGTGCAGTGTATAATTGTTGTCCCCGAACGAGCACCTTTAAGCTTCTTCGCTTTAAAGAGATGGGAGGGTTCTTCTTTTCATGTTCTTCCACATTTAGTTTATAGGCCTTCAACAGGTCGCTGTAAGCAAGGATGCCTATGATGTGTTTATTATTATCGGTAACCACGGGAAGTACATCTACATTTTCTTTTGCCATCAGCTCTGCTGCTCTTCGCAAGCTTTGGTTGATGTGTATGGATATATTCCTGTGCTGCGCCAATGCAGCCAATTGTTTATCGTGGCTGTGTTTCCTGTTATATAATGCTTCGGCGCTTACAATGCCTTTATAACCTCCTTCGTTGTTAGCCACAATAAAATAACGGTGCCGGTTATGTGCAGGGTCATTGCTGAGCCAGTTACATATTTCTTCTACCGTATTGGCTTCGCTTAACACCAGACCACCTTGCTGCAATACCTGGCTGATAGTAACCTTTTCCAGTACATCCGGCTCATACGCATGTGGTGTTTTGATACCCCGCCTGGCAATTTTCTCCGTCATGATGGTGTTCTTCATAAAAAAGAATGAAACAAAATAGGCGGCTACGCAAGCAGCAAGCAAAGGAAGCAATGCATTAAACTGGCCTGTGCTTTCCAGTGCAAACAGGATAGAAGTAAGCAATGCCCTGGAGGCACCGGCAAACATGGCAGACATACCCACCATAGCAGCCAACGAAATACTGATACCTAATCCTGGATAGAAATGTTGGAGCAGGTTACCGATTAGAGCGCCGCAGGCTCCACCTATTGTGAGTAATGGTGCAAGCGTTCCCCCCGAAGTGCCACTCCCCAGTGCAATAGACCAGGAGGCAAATTTCAATAAGCATAAGGTTAGCAAAACGCTAACTGGTATATTTCCACTCAATACTTCTATGATATTGTTGTATCCTACACCCAAAGTACGGGGAGCAAAGTAACCAATAACACCAACAGCTATACCACCAATGGCCGGCCACCACATCCAGTGTATAGGAAGCCGTTCAAAACTATCCTCAATCCAGTACACTATTTTGGTAATGAATACGGCAACCAATCCAATCAATAATCCAATGGCACTGTATAAAGCGAGTGCAGTGCTTCCCGGAATTTGAATGGCGGTGCTTAGAGGAAACACCGGCCCATTGGCAAACAATATATGATGGCCGATAGTACCTGTGATGCAAGCCAGTGCAACCGGTATGATAGACCTTACTGAAAATTCAAACAGCAATAATTCAATTGCAAGAAATATGGCTGCTACGGGTGTGCCGAATATAGCAGACATACCAGCCGTGGCTCCGGCAGCAAGCAGCACTTTTCTTTCGTGGTGTGTAATTTTCAACAACTGGCCAATGGTGGAACCAAATGCTCCGCCGGTGGCGATAATGGGGCCTTCTGCACCAAAGGGGCCACCGGTACCAATAGCAATGGCGGAAGACAGTGGTTTTAAATAAGTGATGGCTGGCTTGATCCTGCTGTTATTAGTGAGTACCTGCTCCATCGCTTCTGGTATACCGTGCCCACGAATGGCCTTGGAACCATAGAGCGCCATCAATCCTACTATTATGCCACCAGCTACCGGTAATAGTATCACCCATAATCCAAGATGATGATTGGCTGGGCTTGTAGCTGCATCACTCCACTTTCCATAGAAAGCAATATTGGTTACCAAATCAATCAGGCTTACCAATAGCCGGGCAACCAGGCTGATACATATGGCAATGGCTACTGCCAATACAGCAATGGTGAGCAGCCTTTTTTTATCTCCGGTTTTGCCGGGATGTATTTGGGCTGCCTCCATTGTTGCATTTAACGAAACAGAAACGGGAATGCCATTATTTAAAATCTTACTCTTGATCATGTACGGACAGCAGCTTTGTACTACTGCAATGCCTGCAAATTAATTTAGGCACCACCCAATCAGCTTAAAAACGGATTAGAATTAGATTAGAATTCTAATGAATACTTTGAATGGTAAGCTGGTTCAGTTATTGAGTGATATATTTGATAGCAATGCCCGGATGAATGAAGCAATAACCATATTAATTATTGA
This sequence comes from uncultured Ferruginibacter sp., assembly GCA_964505135.1. Taxonomy (GTDB): domain Bacteria; phylum Bacteroidota; class Bacteroidia; order Chitinophagales; family Chitinophagaceae; genus Ferruginibacter. The sequence goes on along the minus strand of CAZDHQ010000153.1, from coordinate 3,037 downwards.
GGATGAAAAAAAGATAGCTGATACGCTTAAGTTTGGCCTGGAAGAGAATGGCTATCAGGTGGACGTGTGCTATGATGGTAAACTTGGCCTGCGCATGTTTAACAGCCATTCATACCAACTGCTGATTGCAGATATCAATTTGCCTGGAATGGATGGATATGAACTCTGCAGAACCATTCGCCTGCAAAATGAAAAAGTTCCCATTATAATGCTAACGGCCATGACTACACTCCCGGATAAGGTAGAAGGCTACGAGGCAGGGGCTGATGATTATATCACCAAACCATTTGAATTTAAAGAGCTGCTGCTAAAAATGAAAGTATTGCTGAAAAGAGTCTATCATACTGCAGTGCCCATTAGTACTGTTTTACAGGCGGCAGATTTAGAAATGAATTTAGATAGTAAAGTGGTAACAAGGGATGCCAAAATAATACATCTCACGGCAAAGGAATTTCAACTGCTGGAATACCTTCTAAAAAACAAGAACAGAGTATTGTCCCGTGCTGATATTGCCATCAATGTATGGGATATTGATTTTGATACCAATACCAATGTAATTGATGTATACATCAATTACCTGCGAAATAAGATTGACAAAGACTTTGAGCAAAAATTAATTCAGACCCAGGTAGGCATGGGCTATATTCTAAAAACAAACTAACGCATGCGTGTAAGAACCAGGATCACTTTATTGTTTACGCTTATTGTGCTGGCGATACTGGTGATGGTTTGTGGTTCTATTTACTATTTCTCCTTTAACAACAGGATAAAAAACAGCCAGGTAAGACTGATAAATTTTGCTGTTACTACAGGTAGCCTGTTAAGCCGTACAGAAGCTTTTGACCATCGCCAGCTACAAAAAATTGACAGTTCTACTACTGTGGCACTCGTGAATAAAACAGTGCAGGTATATAGTGCAGCAAACAACAAGGTATACGCTTACTCAGATCTGCCCGAAGACAGTATCCCGGTTGAAAATGCTCAATTGCAGGAAGCAAGGAAAAAAGGAAAGATATACTTTACCGTTAGTGAAAGAGAAGTGATAATATATCATTATCAAAATAATAGTTTAGATGTATTGATTGCTGTCGCAGCAATGGACAAGGATGGCAAGGCGGCTTTGCAACAATTGCAGTTTATTTTATGTAGCAGCTTTTTATTTGGTCTTTTGGTTGCTGCTGTGGGTGGTTATGTATTTTCAGCAAGCTTATTGAAACCTGTAAAAAAGATAGCAGATGAAGTACATGAAATATCCGCACAAAACTTAACCCGCCGGATAATGACAGATAAAACGAGGGATGAGTGGAGTTACCTTTCAAATACACTAAATGAACTGCTGAACCGGTTGCAGCAGAGTTTTGAAATCCAGGGCAGGTTTATTGCCAATGCTTCACACGAATTATCCACGCCGTTAAGCTCTATCTCAAGCCAGCTGGAAGTATCCCTGCAGCGGGAACGTGACGCAAATGATTATCGAAAGGTGATGCAGTCTGTTTACCAGGACGTGTTGCAGCTTAATAAACTCACCCAAACATTATTGGAATTTGCCAAAGCCTCAGGTACTGCCGCAGGGCTGGATATTACACCGGTAAGAATAGATGAAATTTTATTGCAGTTGAAAAGTGACCTGGCAAAGCTTGATAAAAATTATAGTGTAAGACTTGATTTTGCCGGACTGCCCGAAGCCGAGGATCAACTGCTGGTAATGGGCAATGAGCCGCTGCTGCTTACAGCTATTAAGAATATTGTGGTAAATGCCTGTAAATATTCACCGGGGAAACCACCCACCGTAAAATTGCAGGTAGCAGACAAAAATATTATTATTGATATTTCAGACGAAGGCCGTGGTATTGCTGCCAGCGACCTGGAGCAAATCTTCCAGACATTCTATCGTTCGCAGGATGACCAGGATATAAAAGGTGCCGGGCTGGGTCTTACACTTGCAAAACGCATTATCAAATTACATAAAGGTTTTATAACCGTTAAGTCTACCCTAAACGTAGGCAGCCGTTTTACCATCAGCCTGCCTGCCGCTGTTAATAATGGTAATTCTAATCTCAATCTAATGTAGCATTAATCCGCTGCTAACCTGCCTCGCTTATTATTGTACAAATAACTGTACACTATGATTAGGCAATTTGAAAAACTCAGTGATGCGGAACGTGAGCTATTATTAAAAGCCCCTGCGTTGGTATCTGTATACGTCTCATCCTCGCTTAACCGAATCAATGCTGCAAGAAAGGCAGATGCCATTAAACTGGCTCATTTAAAATCTTTTACTGCCAATGCATTGTTGATACCCTATTACATTGAGGTAGAAAAAGGTTTTAAGGCAGATTTTGAAAAGATTGTTCAGCAATATGCCCCACTGGATGCAGCTAAAAGAAACCAGTTAAAAATGCTGATTGAGGAGGTATTTGCTGTTATTGCTAAGCTGGAGGCTTCGTATGCAAAATTGCTAAGCAACAGCCTGGTTAAATATGCAAACCATGTGCGCCACGGCGACCGTACGCCACTGGAGTATTTTATTTTTCCTTATCCCTTGCCCGGCTTAATGGATTGAGATGCACTTCTTTTTGAATGCATAACATCAAATAAGTTTTATACTACAACCAATGTAAAAAGCAGTGCCTGCATGGCAATAGTGATGTTCAAGATTTTGCCGTGCTGCACTGCTTTAAATAAGATTACCATCTTACTGTTTCACTGGTAATGTGTTTACGCTTAACATAACCGGCTGTAGCAGCAGTTGTTTTCGCTGTTTCTTTTTTCTTTTTTCAATTTGTCTTTCCAGCGCCTCCACTGTTTTAGCAACAGCAGCTTCAAAGCTGGTGCTTTTAATTTGACTCAGCATATCATAGCCGGGTATCACCAGCCTGATACTGCAAATTTTATTCGCTGCTGCATTAGTGCCATCCAGTTTAAACTGTACTTCCACACTCATAACGTCGGCGCATAAACGCTTAAATTTTTGCACTTTCTTTTGTACCAGGTCAGCTAATTGCTGCCTTAATGTAAATCCTACTGACTGTACTTT
>CAZDHQ010000152.1:0-8384 GCA_964505135.1 uncultured Ferruginibacter sp. | reverse complement strand
CTGGTTGCCTTGCACCGATAATGGTAACTTTTATAGTTCTTATCCGGCTCAGACTTACACTTAACTGCGATTGCCCTGAACGCAGGCTGCTATAAATTTTGGAGAAGGCAGATCTTATTTTCTGGGTGGCAGCTTCAATGGTAATACCAGCCACTGCTATCTGACCCACATGTAATATATCTATGCGCCCATCGGCAGACACAGCAGCGGTTGAGTTAAACTCCTGCATACCAAATAAATTCAGGTTTAATTCATCGCCGGGGCCTAAAATATAATTCATCGGTGTGGCTAATTTCAGGTTTGGTTCAAAGTTTAAATTAGGCTTATCAAAGAGGTCAGCACCAAAAATTTTACTGAAAAGTGAATCCTTTTCGCCTCTATTTTCATATGATTCCTGAACTCTCGCCTTATCGCCTGTTTGCTGACTTTTTGAAGTTGCACTTCCTGCCTGGGCGAGGCTTAGCCTGTTTTTGAGTTTTATAAACTCCTCAGCGCTCAAGCCTTTAGCGGTTAGCATTGGCTCTACCTGCTCAATAGTAAGGTTATTATTTTCTAATTGAAGCTTAATCCTGGCTATATCAGATTCCGACAAATTTTCTACCTTGATTGAATTTAAATTTTTTGCTGTTAGCAAATCTTGTGCTTTCAAAGTAAGTGTGTGAAAGGAAGCAAGAAAAAACGCAGCGATACAAAAAAGTCTCCTCATAAACTTAGGTAATTAATAATTAGCATTTTCAAGGTTTGCCTTTAAAAAGTGCTGCTAATAAGGTAACAAATTGATTGGCTTATTCAAATATTTCTACCTTAATAAGTTCAGTATTTTAAGAATTTGTGCAAAATAATATAAAAAATTGTATATCAAGGGTGAAAGCCTTTTGCAGCCTATTGCTGACACAAAGAATTTGACTGTAATTATAGGCTGAATTATATCTTTGATACCATTAGCTAACAGACAATCAAAATGTTTAAAGCAGATACAATTTACCAAGAAGGATTTGCGCTCATAAGACTTAGCGATGATATTGCTAATACATATACCGACATCATCCCCTCCTGCGGCGCCATCCTGCACGGTTTTTCCATTCCACACCAGCAGGGTGAAATCAATATCATAGATCATTACCTAAGCAAGGAAGACTTTGATACTAACGTAACGGCACATGGCCTTAAAAGCTGTAAGCTGGCGCCTTTTGCCTGCCGTATTAAAGATGCCTTGTATCATTTCAATGGAAAAGAATACCGCCCTGAAAAATACCTGCTGGGCAAAAATGCCATTCATGGTATGATTTACGATAAGTCTTTCAATGTGGTATCTACAAAAGCAGATGATAACGGAGCGGAAGTAACAATGCAATATGCATACAAGGGTGAAGAAAAAGGCTATCCCTTTCATTTTGATTGCATTGTTGCTTACAGGTTAACATATGGAAACAAACTTACAATTAGCACAACGCTGGTAAACAAGGATACAGTGCCTATCCCGATGCAGGATGGCTGGCATCCTTACTTCACCCTGGGGAAAAAAGTAAATGATCTGGAGCTGTTGTTAAAAACCAATAAGCATGTAATTTTTGATGAAGAGCTGATTCCAACCGGGGAAATGGTTCCCTATAAAAACTTTTATGAGGGAAAGAAAATTGGCGAAACTTTTTTTGATGATTGCTTTTTGCTGGATGAAAACATCAATGGAGCAGCCTGTATTCTGAAAGATACAGAAAGGGCTTTGCAGGTAGAGATATGGCCCGATGAAACCTACCCGTATTTACAGGTATATATACCACCGCACAGGAACAGTATTGCCCTTGAAAATTTAAGTGCACCACCGGATGCGTTCAATAATCAAATAAACCTGCTAATATTGCAGCCGAAAGAAGCAAAAACCTTCACCACTACTTACGCTGTTACTGTTTTAAAATAAGTGTATGAACAAACAAGTTGCCGATTCAGTGCTTGATAGTTTTCGGAAAAATTATACTACTTCACCCAATTTATACTACTCTCCCGGACGAATTAACCTGATAGGTGAACACATTGACTACAACGATGGCTTTGTATTACCTGCTGCTATTAACAAAGGTATTTACTATGCAGTGGCTGCAAATAATTCAGGCAAGATCAACATTACAGCACTTGACTTCAATGAAAGTATTTCCATAGGTTTTGATGAAGTGAAGAAAACCGACAGTTGGCGCAATTATGTATTGAGTGTGATCAATGAGTTTGTTTTATTGAAAAAAAATATCAGCGGTATTGATTGTGTTTTTGGTGGCGATATTCCTATTGGCTCAGGCATGAGTTCTTCTGCTGCAGTGGAAGGCGGTCTTGCTTTTGCCATCAATGAAATTTTTGAAACCGGACTCAACCGTAAAGAATTGGCACTGCTTTGCCAGCGTGCAGAGCACAACTTTCCTAACATGCAATGCGGTATTATGGATCAATTTGCAAGTATCAATGGAAAAAAAGATCATGTAATATTGCTGGATTGTAAAACAGTGGAGCACCAATATTTTCCATTGTCTTTACCCAATCACCATATAGTAATGATCAACTCAAAAGTGCATCATGAACTGGTATCAGGTGAATATAATTTGAGAAGAAGGTACTGCGAAGAAGGAATGAAGATCATGGAAGAAAAAGCCGGTGCCGTGTCTTTCAGGGATAAAGACATAAAAGAAAAACTGGAAAGCTGCAGGGGATGGATGAGCACCGAAGTATATAATTGCTGCAAGTTTGTAACAGAGGAAATTGCCCGTACACAGGATGCTGTGAGATTATTAGAGCAACACAACTTAATCGCTTTTGGCAAATTAATGAACGCAACACATGAAGGATTGAGTAAGCTCTATAAAGTAAGTTGCGAAGAGTTGGATTTTTTAGCGGAGTTTGCACATGACCGTAAAGAAGTGATTGGTTCAAGAATGATGGGCGGCGGTTTTGGTGGCTGTACTATCAATATTGTGGAGAAAGAAGTAACAGAGAACTTTATTGCAGATATTTCCGCAGCTTATCAAAAGCAATTCGGCATCAGCACAGAAGCTTATATTGTTGAAACAAGTGATGGAACGGGCCAAATAGCCATATAATTAAACCCTGATATAGACTTTCTTCCTGTCAAGCAGCCATGCTAATAACCACATCATGGTAATAAAGCAAAGTGCATAGATCAATGAACCAATATTTGGATCTGCTTTAAATAAAGGCGCACAAATCTTTTCATAAAACCAACCCAGCGGAGAAAGATAAATTGGTTTGCCTGTAGAAGTATTTACGCCGTTGCTGATCCTGATTAATCCAAGCAACCTTGGTATTACGCCGCTCATTACAAAAATGAACAAAGCATTTTTTCCAAACACATCAAAAAATCTGCTCCAAACGCCTTTTCTATTTTTAAACTCTATCAAATAGATCATCATTGATAAAACTAGCAAGGCCAGGCCTGTTACATACACCGTATAACTGCTGGTCCATATTTTTTTATTGATGGGGAAGACCATGTCCCATGCAAAACCGGTAAAGATCAACACACAAGCCGCAACAAATAATCCGTTGAGCATTTCTGCTGTTTTACCTTTTTGCACAATATAGTTGCCGGCCATATAGCCGAAAGTCACCTGCACAATAGCAGCGAAAGTACTCATCAACCCTTCGGGATCAAATGCTACTCCTTCTCCATGATACAAATGCTTTTCTCCTAAAATGGCAAGGTCTATTTTAGTACCGAACCAACCATGCAAACTAAATGGATCTGCAGGATTGCCTGCCACACACAGGAACCAGTAACCAAGCAGCAAAAAAGCACTCACTACAAAGGCACCCCTTGCTTTAAAAAAATGAATGATTACGGCAGCAAAAAAATAACACAAAGCAATGCGTTGTAATACACCCATAATGCGGAGTGTTTCAAATGGCTTCGCTATAATGTTGCCTGCTTCATTATATTTTATAAAAGGAAACCAGTTTAGCAACAGTCCAATTAAAAAAATCAGAATTGTTCTTTTGATCACCTTTTGCCAGAAAATATTTTTTTCTTCCAGCTTTGGAATTACAAAGGCCATGGCATTGCCCACCGCAAAAAGAAAAAAGGGAAATACCAAATCAGTAGGAGTGCAGCCATGCCAGCTTGCATGCTCCAGTGGTGCGTATATATGCGACCAACTGCCTGGGTTATTCACCAATATCATCAGTGCTACGGTAGCACCACGAAAAACATCAAGAGAGTGGAAGCGCTGGTTCATTTGGATTTATTGAATGGATTCTTTTTGGGGTTTCGGCGGGTGTCAATCATGTTGATTAACTCTATATTCCTCTGGTTAACTCTGTAATAAACCTTATTTTGTTTCGTGATCAAAATCGACCTCATATTTTCGAAAACAGTTATCGAACCAACTTCGGGATGCTTTTTTATCAACTCAATTTTTTCTTCCAGTTTATCAATAAAACGGGAAGCGAATTGTTGCCCCCATTCTTTTTCCAGGTATGATAGCAGGCGATCTAGTTTGTTTATAAATAGTTTCCGGTAGATAACCTTTTGCGCCATGTTTTAATGAATTGATTGAATTCTTCCTGGCTGACAGTATCTTTCTCCGGATCTTCGTTAATAGACTCTTCCAACTCTGCTCTTTGCTCATCCGTTAAATCAGATAAATCATCAAAAGCTTCCGGTGGTGATTGGTAAGCAACAATATCTTCCTTTACCACATGCAGCAGTTCTTCATCTTCAATTTTATCAATCAATTCATGCAGCTCCTTTTTTAATTGCTCCTTGCTCATAAAAACGGGTTTCTCAAATTTACAAAATCAATATTGAACAGCCCTGCAAAACAAATAATAGTAATAATTAAATACTGTTGCCCTAAGCCCCTTTAGGGGATGGGGCGCTACGCCTTTTCACTCAACTCCAACCACCGCATCTCCTTCTCATCAATCAATCCAATCAATTCACCAATTCTCGCCGCTGCTTTTTGTAAGTCATCAAAGGGTAAATTGCCTGCTGCCATCTTTGCTTCCAGTTCTTCTTTTTCTTTTTGCAACAAAGGCAGTTCTTTCTCCAACGCTTCAAACTCAAACTTTTCTTTAAAAGAAAGTCTTTGATTGCTGCTGCTGTTAGTTGTCTGCTGCTGCTTCACCGGCTTTGCTTCAGGTTCTTCTGCACTCTTAATAAAAGAGCCGGTGAGTGTATTATTTTTTAATTGCTCCCTGTATTGTGTATAATTGCCGGGGAAATCTCTTATTACACCATCACCCTCAAAGGCAAACAAATGATCCACCAGTCGGTCCATAAAATAGCGGTCGTGGCTAACGATCAAAATACAACCAGGAAAATCCATCAGGAATTCTTCGAGTGTTCTCAATGTTTGCAGATCAAGATCATTCGTCGGTTCATCCAGTATTAAAAAATTTGGATTTACAAACAACACACTCAATAGGTGCAATCTTCTTTTTTCTCCACCGCTTAGTTTACTTAATGGCGTGTATTGCTGTTCTGCACTAAAGCCAAACTTCTCCATAAACTGGCTGGCGCTAATTTTACTGCCATCCGCCAGCGGAAAAAACTCCGCAAAATCTTTTACATATTCAATCGCTCTTTTATCTTCTTTGTATTGCAGGCCCTCCTGGTTAAAGTTGCCAAACACCACTGTATCCCCATGGTTGATCTTGCCACTATCTGGCGGTTCCTGCTGCAGGGCAATTTTTAAAAAGGTAGATTTGCCGGCACCATTTTTTCCAACTATGCCAATGCGTTCTCCTCTTTTAAAAGTATAATCAAAACCTTTTATCAGCACTTTATCACCATAGGCTTTGTTCACTTTTTTCATCTCTAAAATCTTTCCACCAAGCCTGGTCATTTTTACCTGCAGGCCTACTTCCAGCTCTTCTTTTTTCTGGCTCACTCTTTCTTCAATTACCGCAAATGCATCCTGCCTTGATTTTGATTTGGTAGTTCTCGCCTTCGGCTGCTTGCGCATCCACTCCAATTCCTTGCGAAAAATATTTTTATCCTTTTGCAATTCGCTTGCCTGTGTTTCCTGGCGCAAGCTTTTTTGCTCTAAGAAATAATCATAATCGCCGCGGTATTCAAACACTTTACCTTCGTCAATTTCTATGATCTCGTTACACACTGCATCCAAAAAATAACGGTCATGCGTTACCAGCAGCAACGTAATTTTTTGAGCACTTAAAAAATCTTCCAGCCATTCAATCATACCCACATCCAAATGGTTGGTAGGCTCATCCAATATCAATAAACATTTGCCTTCATGAATCTGTGCTTCAATCAAAGCCTGTGCAAGTGCTACTCTTTTCCTTTGACCACCACTTAAGTTTTTTACCGGTTCATTCAGGTGATGCAAATTGAGCTTGCCTAAAATTTGTTGCAGTTCATTTTCAAGATTCCAGGCATTGTATTCATCCAGCCTTCCCATTAATTCTGTAAGATGATCCACGTCATCCGTTCCAGATTCAATAAACATTTCATATTCTTTTACCACCTTCACTGCTGGATTATCCAGCCTTAAAATATTATCCCAAATACTTTTGTTTTCATCAAAAGGGGTTTCCTGCTGCAGCATAATCACTTTCACTTCCTTTCTTACCCAGATCGTGCCTTCATCCGCCGTATCAAGCCCGGCAATAATTTTTAATAAAGTGGATTTGCCGCTACCGTTTCTCGCCACCAAAGCAATTTTATCACCTTCTTCTATATAAAAGCTGATGTCTTTAAAAAGTGTACGGATGCCAAATGATTTACTGATATTTTCTATTGAAGCGTAGTGCATATTGCCGCAAAGGTAACGGAGTTGGAAAGTTTAATGTAGTTAGGTTCTTAAATTGTTGAATGGTTCAATTGTTAAATGGTTTAATTGTCGCATGGTTGTATTGCCCTCTAATAAGTAGAGGTCTTTGTCCTTTCAACAATTTAACCATAAAGCCATTTGGCCATTTACTTTTTTATTTTTCCACAGCCTTTGTTAATTCTTTTATTTGTTTTTTGCTTTTCAAGGTTACACATTTGCAATGAATTTGGTTCCCGGTATCAATACCGGGATTAAAAGGGAAGTCCGGTGTAAGTCCGGCGCTATCCCCGTAGCTGTAAAGGCCTCCCTAAATCCCTCCCCAAGGAGGGACTTGATGAGAGTAAAATTCTACAAACCACTGTTCCATTAACAAGGAATGGGAAGGTAAAAGCCTGAGCCAGAAGACCTGCCAGTTTCACACTAACAATCATTTTGCTTTCGGGTGAAAGGCAAGGGATGTAACGGCTTAGCGGCTTTTATATTTCTATCTCTTTTATTTTCCTGGAAGCAGTCACACTCAAAACTTTTTTCTTAAATGAAAAAGCAAATCTTGATGTTGACTGCTGTAATTTTTAGCAGTCATCTCCTGGCACAAGAAGCCGCAGACAGTTCCAAAACTTTAAACGAAGTGGTAGTAACCGCTACCAAGTTTCCAAAAAAACAAAGTGAAACCGGTAAGGTACTAACGGTAATCAGTAAGGTACAATTAGAAAGAAGCGCAGGCAAAGATCTTTCTCAACTCCTTAACGAACAGGCAGGCCTTGTAATTACCGGTGCAAACAGTAATCCTGGCAAAGACAAAGGTGTTTTTCTTCGTGGCGCCAGTTCCAAGTATGTTTTGATTTTGCTGGATGGTATACCAGTGATCGATCCATCTGGCGTAGGTGGCGCTTTTGATCCAAGACTCCTGTCCATTGATCAAATTGAAAGAATAGAAATCTTAAAAGGAAGTCAATCTACTTTATACGGTTCTGATGCTATTGCAGGTGTTATTAATATCATCACCAAAAAATCAGGCTCAAAACCTGTTGGGGCAGCCGGCACCGCTAGCTATGGCAGTTACAATACATTTAAAGGAAACGCTGCTATAAATGGTAATACTAAAGTGATTGACTACAATTTGGGATACACCTATTTTAAATCAGCCGGCATCAGCGAAGCGACTGATCCAATCGGCACAGGAAATTTTGATAAAGACGGGTTAAAGCAGCATGCTTTGGCTGCCAATCTTGGAATCAAAGTGTCAGACAAACTAAACATTAGTCCTTTTTTCAGGTACACAGATTACAAAGGCAATACGGATGTGGATGCATTTACAGATGGTCCAGATAAATACACTGCAAAGCTGGTAAACACCGGCTTGATTTCGCAGTATAAATTAGATAAGGGTTCTGTAACCCTGCAATATGGCTATGCAGCAACCGATAGAACCTTTGATGGTACTTATGGAATTTCAGCATTTAAAGGAAGAGCCAGCAACGCTGAATTATTTTTTAACCATGATCTTGGTAAATACCTGCAGGTATTAGCTGGTGTTAACCTGCAGCAAATAAAATTAATAGACAGCACATCAATCAAGAAGGACCCATC
>CAZDHQ010000151.1:367-8410 GCA_964505135.1 uncultured Ferruginibacter sp. | reverse complement strand
AAAGCTGGAAACCATCATGGATATCATCGAACGAAAAACGGGGATGGTATTTGTGTTTGCAAACGATGAGGTAGATGTAAATCAAAAAGTATCCATTGCTGTTACTGACAAACCGGTGTCAGATGTATTGAAACAATTGCTTCAGCCCATGGGCGTAAACTTTTTGATTGTAAAAGATAAAATCATTCTTCAAACACCAAAGCAGAAATCCCCTTTAGCAGAAGGCAGCACTAGTGCCAATAAAGATTTGAATGCGCCTTTTGCTGCCCGTACCCAAAATAATGCGGTTGAAATAAATGGCCGTGTAACCGATGAAGCAGGAAAGCCCATTGCTAATGTAAGTGTATTGCTCAAAGGCTCTAGTCTCGGAACATCAACTGATGCGGATGGAAGATTTAGTCTTTCCATCCCTGATAGTAAAATGAATGGAACATTAACATTGTCTTCTGTTGGTTTTGTAACAAAAGAAGTAGCCATTGGAGGAAATGTTAATCTAACGATTGTAATGTCTTCTGATGCAAGGGAGCTGACGGATGTAGTAGTGATCGGCTACGGTACGCAAAGAAAAGTTTCTGTTACAGGTTCTGTGGATGGCATCAGTAAAAAGATGATTGATGGAAGACCTGTTACCAACCTGAGCTCAGCATTACAGGGAGCAGCACCTAATTTAATTATTCAGCAAAGAAATTTCGAACCTGGTCAGGGTGTTAATATCAATATTCGTGGGTTGGGTACATTGGGTGATAATACTCCATTGGTAGTGATTGATGGAATTGTTGGTGGCGATATCAACCTGATTAATCCAGCAGATATCGAAAATATATCTGTACTAAAAGATGCTGGCACTGCAGCTATTTACGGTTCAAGAAGTGCTAATGGCGTGATACTGATCACAACTAAAAAAGGGAGAAAAAATTCTGCACCCAAAATTACTTACAGCGGCATCTATGGTGTGCAAACGCCAAGGGTAACTTATAAGCCCGTGCATGCCTGGGAAAATGCTTATTATAAAGATGAATCACTGGCCAATTCGGGTTTGCCGCCAGCCTTTACACCAGAAGACATTGCAAGGTTTAAAGCGCAGGGTGATGGAGACTGGCGTGTAGAAAATATTTTTCAACAGGCTCCGCAGCAAACACACAATGTTTCCATCAGCGGTGGTGGAGCAAATAATACTTACATGCTTTCCCTGGGCTACTTTGATCAGCAGAATAATTTCATTGGCCCTGATTATGGTTATAAGCGTTATAATATTCGTTTTAATCAAACTACGGAAGTAGGAAGGTTCAAACTGAATACTATTTTAAGTTATGCAAAAGTGCAGGGTAAAGACCACTCTTCAAATGCATCAACGCTGATTGTGGATGCATCCAGGGTTCCGCTGTATTATTCCTTTAAAGACACAGCAGGAAACTATTTAACCAACCCGGTTTCAGCCCAGTTTAATCCACTTGCTATTCTGCAGGATGGCGGATACAGGAAGAGCAATGATGACGAAGTGTTTGGAAACCTGAATGCTGAGTTTGCAGTTACGCATGATTTAAAGGTTCGTGCGGTGTTTGGTGGAACGATTCGTTCCAATAGCTCTTTTGGCAGACGCATGCAGTTGAATTTTATTCCCGGAGGTTCTTATGGTAATGACAGGGAGGTGTATGATGCCAATTCAAAATCATTATTTACCAATCTGCAGTTGCTGGCTGAATACGGCAAAAAAATTGGCAACCACGATATAAAAATATTAGCGGGTGCAGCTAATGAATCGTTGAATGATGCAAGCAGCGCATTGTACAAAACACAAACTGATCCTGCATTGGGTATACCAACAGGAACAACAGTGGTGGAAACAAGAAGTTTCAATACAAATGGAACCAATACCAATACTGGTTTGCCTGCAACTATTGAAACCAGCATCAACTCTGTTTTCGGAAGAGCCGGTTATTCTTTTTCAGACCGATATTTTGTAGAATTCAATTTCAGGTATGATGGTTCGTCTAAATTCACCAAAAGCAACCGCTGGGGATTTTTCCCATCAGTAGCTGCAGCCTGGAGACTAACAGAAGAAAGCCTGTTACAGCATTACAAAGAAAGCATCGGCGATCTTAAAATAAGGGCATCTTATGGTATACTAGGCAATCAAAATGTAAATGCTTACCAGTATCAAACATCGTTTAGTAATTACGCCAATGCCTATGCATTTAATAATGTGGTGGTGCCAAGAGCAGGTTATAACCTGGGCAACCCTGATTTAACCTGGGAAAAAGCAGCTACTCTAAATGTGGGCTTTGACGCAACATTTTTAAGAAAAAGATTAGAGCTTTCATTTGACTACTTCAATAAAACTACCAGTGATATTTTGTATGGCAGAAAAGATGTGCCACAATTATTTGGCGCTGGTTTCCCCGACTACAATGTGGCAAAAGTGAAGAACCGTGGCTGGGAATTCAGGGCTTCTTATAATGTGCCGGGAAGAGTTGTAAGGCAAACCATCAGTGTTAATTTGGCTGATAACTTAAATGAATTGGTAGCACTTACTTCTGGTGCAACTGAAGTAACAGAGAGAAAAGAAGAGTTTGAATTACTGCGTAGAGTTGGTCAGCCAATCACTGTATATTATGGCTATAAAACAAACGGCTTTTATCAGACACTGGATGACATCAACAAGTATCCAAAGTTCGCCAACAGTACCGTTACTGCAGGTGATTTAAAGTTTGTTGATAAGAATGGTGATGGAGTTATTGATGATAAGGACAAGTTCATTCTTGGCAACCCATTTCCCCGTTACACATTTGGGCTAACCTATAACGTTAGTGTAAAAGGTTTTGATCTTTCTGTTTTCATACAAGGCGTTGGAAAAAGAGATGCGATGATTCGTGGTGAACAGGTGGAGCCCTTCCACTTTGGCTACGGCGGCACTATGTACACTCATCAAACTGATTACTGGACACCAACCAATCCTGATGCAAAATATCCACGCCTGGCAGAAGCTGGTTCTCCCTCCAATACCAACAACTACCGCACATGCTCAGACCTGTATTTGTTTAACGCAGCTTATGTGCGACTGAAGAACGTTCAGTTAGGATACACTTTACCGTCACGTATCATGGAGAAAGCACACATTAAAAATCTGAGAATTTATTTTACCGCACAAAATATTGTTACGCTTAGCAAGCTTGGTTTTATTGATCCTGAAACAACAGAGTTTAATAACAACACCAGTTTCCAAACGGGTGCTAACAGTGCAAGGGCTTACTTCCTTCCAATATTTTATGGTGGCGGTATTGATCTAACTTTTTAACATAAGAAAATTGATAACGATGCTTTTGAAAAAAATCTATTTGCCGCTTTCAGTGCTGGTGATGTTTGCAATAAGCAGTTGTAAAAAACTGGACCTTGCACCATCAGACAGGTATACTGAGTTGACCTTTTGGCAAAACAGCGATAACGTAAACAATTTTTTAAATAATGTTTACAGTGGAATTTACAGCAGCTCCAATGTGTTTTATAACGAAGCAATGAGTGATAACGCTTTTACCAAGTTAGGCGTAAATACAGGTGCAGATGCGATAGCCAGCGGCAACTTTACTGCTTCATTGCCGAGGTTTCAGAATGATTGGTCATTTTATTATACCGGTATTAAATCATGCAACATCTTTTTAGAGAACGTAGATAAAAACACTACGCTCACAGATGCGATAAAAGAAAGAATGAAAGGTGAAGCAAGATTTGTGAGAGCGTGGCATCATTTCAACCTGATGAAATGGTGGGGAGATGTGCCTTTGATTACAAATGATATTTCGCCTGACGAAGCGAAAGCAATTGCAAGAACGCCAAGGGCTGAAGTGCTGGCTTTTATCTTAAGTGAACTGGATGCAGCAGCAGCGGTACTTCCATCCAAAGATCAATACGCAGCTACAGACAATGGTCGTATTACAAAAGGTGCAGCGCTTGCCTTAAAAGCACGTGTGTTATTGTACGAAGGTAACCGCATGAGTGATGTTGTACAGGTATGTGAAGAGCTAATCAATAATCAATCAACCTATGGCAATTACAGCCTTGTACCTAATTATAGTGATTTGTTCAGCGATAAAACAATCAATAAAACAAATAACGAATCCATCTTTTCGCTCCAGTATGTTCCGGTAGTAAGAACCTGGGGAGATTATATTGATTTTGCACCTATCTCTGCAGGTGCAAGAACCAATAATCTTTCACCCTCACAGGAACTGGTAGACGCATACATTATGAAGAACGGGAAGGCAATTGACGAAGCTGGCTCAGGCTATGATGAAAATAATATTGCTGCCAACCGTGATCCAAGATTGACTGCTACAATCGTATACCACGGCTACGAATGGGTGAATCCTGATAATAGTAAGCAGACTATTTATATTAAACCAGGCTCAACACCTGCAGGTGCATCAGCTTCTAATGAATACAGCACTGCAGGACAGGGCACTGCTACAGGTTATTACTGGCGAAAATATTGGGACCCAAATAACAATGCTGGTCTTAATAACGGAACTAACATTCACCTGATCCGCTATGCAGAAGTATTACTTGATTATGCAGAAGCAAAACAATCGCTGGGCCAAATGAATGAAGATGTGTGGAATAAAACGATTCGTGTGTTAAGAGCAAGAGCGGGTTTCACAGATGCAGGTGCATTAAACTTTCCTGGAACAAGTGCAGATCTTACATCTATCATTCGCAATGAAAGAAGAGTAGAATTTGCAATGGAAGGTTTGAGAATTGATGATATACGCCGCTGGAAAATTGCAGAGACTGTATTAAACGGATGGTTGCATGGCGCCAAATATGGAGATCCTGCAACAGATGATGGTTATATAAGAGTTCAGTTGCGCCAGTTCAATGCAGGCAAGCATTACCTGTGGCCAGTACCACCGTCTGAAATTGCATTGGATGCAAACCTTACACAAAATCCCAACTATTAATTTATTAAAACGCTTGATATGAAAAGTACAATCAACAAATACATTGCTTTTGTTTGCAGTGCCCTCTTACTGTTTGGCTGCAAAAAAGATGAACGCAGCATCAATCTTAATTTAACTGCGGTACCGCAGATTTTTCTTCCTGCCGATGGCAAGTTTATCAAACTGAATCCTGCAGCCAATCTTACTGAATCATTTGAATGGGAACAGGCGAAGGCGGAAGATGGATCACTTGTTTTATACGAAGTAGCATTTGATCAGGAGGGCGGAGATTTTTCTCATCCATTTTATACTGTGGTGTCTGATGGTAAGGGTGTAAACAATAAGCTTACACTCACACATGGTGATCTGAACAAGATTGCAGAATTGGGCGGATCAGCTTTTTTTGAAAAGAAAAAATTTAGCTGGACGGTGCTTTCATCAAAAGGAACCAACGTAAAAAAATCAGATATTACCAGGACGATTGAAATCGAACGTCCGGGTGGTTTTGAAACTTTACCAGGTTCTGTTTACATCACTGGTAGTGCTACGGAAGGTGGTGATGTATTGGCAAACGCATTAAAAATGCACCAGCTTAGCCCGGGTGTGTTTGAAATATTTACCAAACTAAAGGCAGGTACTTACCAGTTTACAGATGGAATTGCAGGTACACCTCACCGTTACTATACATTTGAAAACGATGGCATACAGGTTATTGGTGTAGATGGTACCAATGAATTTACAGGTCCTGATAAAATTGTTAGAATAAAACTGGATTTCAACAATATTAACAGCAGCATGGCGGAAGTGAAGTCTGTTAAGTTTTGGTATTGCCAGGGAAATGATTTTTGGTTTGAACTGCCTTATACATCCAATGGTGTTTGGCGCTACAATGGCTGGAAAGTTACATTAGGTACTGTGCCATGGGGCCTGGAAGAAAGGTATAAATATAAAATGGTAATCAATGATGGCACCGGTGATAAAGACCTATGGTTGAATTCCAACTTTGGTGATCCTGCAGGCCAGGACGGTCAGTACCCCAGCTCTGTAGCTTACCGTACCATCAACATGACACAAAATAACGGCAGCCAGTGGGATTGGGGATGGAAATTAGACCGTACTTATTTACCACAAGGTACTGTTACAGACTTTTGGGTGTCACTCCGTGGAAGCGATGAAGCTTACACACAGAATTATCAAAAGCAATAGTCACTTTTCATAAGCAATGAGCAGTTTGTTTTGGTTAGAAAGCGCCGGTTTTTTTGCCGGCGCTTCATTTAATAATCAATAATTCCACTTTATGAAGAAACATTTTATATCCACCGTACCCTTTGCTGTTTTGCTAATGCTGCAACTATCTTCCTGTTTAAAATCAAAAGAGGATGTAACACCGGGTGGCGGTGGAGGTGGCACTGGTGGCGGTACCTATACCTATAAATGGGAAGAGATTGCGGACTCAGCACAAACTTCTATCAACTATTTCTGGAATGCCGGTGGAAAATATTTTACCAGCAACAATAACTCAAGCAACTGGACCAATTACTGGCCCACTGCTCATGGCCTGGATGTGTTAACGGATATGTATATACGAAAACCATCTGCTGCATTGAAAGAAAGAATGGATGCTGTGTTAACCGGTGTAAAAGCTAAAAATAGCAACACCTTTATCAATTATTATTACGATGATATGGAGTGGATGGCATTGGCCTGCTTGCGTGCATTCAAGGCTACCAACGATGCTCAATACAAAGATGTGGCGCAATTACTATGGGCCGATATCAAAGGTGGATGGAGCAGTGATTTAGGTGGTGGTATTTGGTGGAGAAAAGACAATCCTTCCAAGAATGCGCCATCCAATTTGCCTGCTGCTATTCTGGCTGCAAGACTATACAGGGAGTTTAATAACGCAGATGACCTGGAATGGGCAAAGAAAATTTATAACTGGCAAAAAGATGTATTGTATGAACCAAACAGCGGCTGGGTATATGATAATATTGATGCTGCCGGTAATAAAAACACTTCATGGAAATTTACCTATAACCAGGGAACATTTATTGGTGCTGCATTAGAATTGTATTTAATTACCAATTCATCTTTATATATCAATGATGCTATCAAGGCTGCCGACTACACGGTATCAAGCGGCCAGTTAACGGACGTGTCAAATGGTATACTTAAAGATGAAGGCGGTGGCGATGGCGGTTTGTTCAAGGGTATTTTTGTTCGTTATTTTAACAGGCTAATTATTAATGGTAACCTCGAGAGTTCCAAAAAAACGCAGTACATCAATTTTCTAAAAACCAATGCACAAAAGTTATGGACCAGCGGAACAAACAAGTCTCAGATTTTGTTTGGAACTGCATGGAATACGCAGCCAGGCGCTACCACAGATTTTACTACACAGGTGAGTGGTGTAATGCTGATGGAAGCAATGGCTGAATTAAAAAAATTGAACCTGGTAAATTAAAATCAATGACCTGGAGAAGTTATAAGCCTTTATTGTTTTTTTTCATTTGTCTTCTGTTAAGCATAAAAGGCAATGCTCAGAAAGTTGAATCGATCAATAAGGCGGATATTGTTTACAATAATATCTACAAATACTTTTATGATAGTAAACAGGGTTTGTTTAAAGAGCATGTAGAAGCGAAAAAAGGCGATAAGCAGTACAGTTTCCTTTGGCCCTTGTGTGCATTGATACAGGCTGCGGATGGAATGGAAGCAATACACCGTGGCGGCGTATACATGAAACCGGTAGTGCAGGCAATTAATCAATATTACAATGATTCACTCCCGCCGAGACCTGGATATGATAGTTATGTTCGTGCGTTTGGTGGAGGTGATCGTTTTTATGATGATAACCAGTGGATCGGTTTGGCCTACATGGATGCTTACAAGCGAACAAAAAATAAAGAATACATCAGGCTGGCGAGGGAGATCTATGATTTTATGCTGAGTGGCTATGATACGGTTGCCGGTGGCGGTATGTATTGGAAAGAATTTGACCACAGTACTAAAAACACCTGCTCCAATGGACCCGGTGTAGTGCTGGCACTTAAGCTGTACAATGCTACCATGAACAAATCTTACCTTGATACAGCATTATTAATTTACAACT
>CAZDHQ010000151.1:0-357 GCA_964505135.1 uncultured Ferruginibacter sp. | reverse complement strand
GACAAAGAAAACATTGCAGGCTCCTGATAAACTGTATTGGGATAATGTGAAGATACCATCAGGAAAAATTGATGAACACAAGTACACTTACAATACGGGTACCATGCTGCAATCTGCGGTAATGCTGTACAATATCACTAATAAGAAAAAATACCTGGAAGAGGCGAGGGCGGTAGCTGAAAGTAGTTATCAATTTTTCTTTCACGATCACCAGTTTCCATCTCATTATTGGTTTAATGTAGTGTTATTGAGAGGATATGTGGAATTATTTAATGTAGATCACAACGGGAAATACCTGGATGCTTTCAAAGATTATATAAACTTTGTTTGGAGTAATGAAAAAGATGCCAATAACCT
>CAZDHQ010000150.1:0-8435 GCA_964505135.1 uncultured Ferruginibacter sp. | reverse complement strand
TAAATACATTAGGTACTTAGCGGAAGTACTGCTATGAAGCTTCTGTTGTGTCATGCTGATGCTTTGATCAGCATCCCAACATTCATCGTCGGGACTCACTTGTACTGAATAAACATCGCTGAACAATAACTACCATGAACCAGCATCTCCAGGATCTACTAAAATTAATTGAGGAACATAAGCAGCTGCCTGCTGAAGAAAGGGATACTATCATCACTGCAATAAAAAATGCCAACAAAGCATTTGAAATAGTCAACTTCAAGCTTGACCGAACAGAAAAAGTAAAACGTACCACTTCCATTTTACTGGAAGAAACGATTGATGAACTGGAGCAAAAAAGAAAAGCGGTAGAAATACAAAACCGGGAACTGGAAGTGGAAGCAGCATTGGAAAGAGTGCGTAGCCGCAGCATAGGCATGCGCAAGAGTGATGAGCTAAAAGACGTGATACGGCTGGTGCTTGAGCAGATTACTCATCTCAACATCAATGCCGAGCATGCAGGTTTTTATATTGATTACAAAAAACATGATGACATGCACATATGGCTGGCCGACCCTAACCTTGAGCCGTTTTATGCTGTAATCCCTTATTTCGATACGCCTACATGGAACAGTTTTCTTGAGGCCAAAGCCAGAGGAACAATTCTTCACACAGATCTGCTGGACTTTGAAACAAAAAATAAATTCTATCAATCTCTTTTTAAGTTATTTACCATACCCGAGCAGGCAAAAGCTTTTTACTTAGAATGTAAAGGGCTGGCCGTATCCACGGTACTCCTGGATAATATTGGATTGTACATTGAAAATTTTTCTGCCATTCCATACACTGATGAAGAGAATAAAATTTTGATACGATTTGCGAAAGTATTCCAGCAAACCTATACCCGCTTTCTTGATTTGCAAAAAGCCGAAGCACAAGCAAGAGAAGCACAGATAGAAGCTGCGTTGGAAAGGGTACGTTCAAGAACCATGGCAATGCATTCAAGTGAAGAATTGCTTGAGACAGCAGAACTTTTGTTTGACCAATTGAAACAACTTGGCGCAGCGTTACAGGGAGTTGCTTTTGCTATATGCGACAAGCATAATCTAATGGTGGAAAAGTGGACAAGTATAGGTGTATTTTCTGTTCCTTACAATATTGAACCGGGCGAGGAACGAATGTATGAAGCATGGAAGCACCAGGCCGAAATGTATGAGGAAATTTATGAAGGAGAAAAGATAAAACGATACTATGAAATGTTTATGGAAATACCTGCGTTTAAAGAAGGTATTCAAAAGTTCATTGATGCAGGCCATCCCCTGCCGACATGGCAAAAAAACCACGCTGTTACCTTCAAGCATGGCTATTTATTGTTTATAACAACCAGGCCATTTAATGAAACGCAAATATTCCTTCGTTTTGCAAAGGTGTTTGAGCAAACCTATACACGCTTCCTGGATTTAAAAACAGCAGAAGCACAGACAAGGGAAGCACAGATAGAAGCAGCACTGGAAAGAGTAAGAAGCCGCACCATGGGCATGCGTATTAGTGAGGATCTATTAAGCGTGGTAAAAGTACTCTATGCCCAGTTAAGTGACTTAGGATTTAAATGGGGAGCCGCTGCCATCATTATTATGGATCCCGAAAAGGGTGATATGGACTGGTGGATGGAAGGTTTTGAAGAAGGTTATGATTTGCCGCAAAAATACCATGTGAACTACTTTGATCATCGTGGTCATAAAGCACAGATTGACCATTGGAAAAAGGGAGCAGACTATGCTGTGATTGAAATATCCGGTTACGAAAAAAAAGTATACGATGACTATTATTTTAATCATACAGACTTTGCCGTTGCCCCGGAAAACACAAAGCGATTAATGATGCAGCAGCAGTCGGTGCTGTTCTCAATGGCATACATGAAATACGGCGCATTAGGATGGTCTCCTGAGCCGATCACAGCTGAACAGTCCAAGATTTTGATTCGTTTTGCTAAGGTGTTTGAACAAACCTATACACGCTTCCTGGATTTACAAACAGCAGAAGCACAGGCAAGGGAATCTCAAATACAATTAGCATTAGAAAGGGTTCGTGCCAGAACCATGGCCATGTATAAAAGTGAAGAGCTATCCGACCTTTCACTTGAATTGGTGAAGCAGGTTCAGGCACTGGGCGTGAAAACCTGGTTTTGTGCATTCAATATATATGGCGATGATGCAGGGGGGTCACTGGAATGGGGCAGCAATGGCGAAGGAACTTTCCCCAAATACAGAACTCCCAGGGAAAATATTTTCCTGCATTATTATGAGGCAGGACAAAGAGGAGAAACTTTTCTTATTAATGAAATCGATAAAGATAAGTGTCTTGCACATTATGAATACTTATGCAGTCTACCTGGTGTGGGAGACCAGTTACTAAAAATGAAAGCCGCAGGCATCCCATTTCCCATTGCCCAAATTGATCATGTTGCTTTTTTCAAATATGGTTATCTTCTCTTTATTACATATGAGCCTGTGCCCGACTCGTATGATATCTTTAAACGCTTTGCAAAAGTGTTTGAACAAACGTACACCCGTTTTCTTGATCTTAAAAAAGCAGAAGCACAGGCGAGGGAATCCCAAATACAACTGGCGTTAGAAAGGGTTCGTGCAAAAACCATGGCCATGCACCATAGTGATGAATTACGTGGAGTGGCAGCCTTATTGTTTGAACAGGTAAAAGAATTGGGATTTGACGCCTTTATGTGTTCAATCGTTTTGCAGGACAAAGCAATACAGGGTTACCAGGTAATTGATTCTTCTCATACCCAGTCAGTATCACCGCAGATTTATAAAGTGCCTTACCTGGACGATAGCTTCTTCAAAAGATTCATGGCAGCATTTGACCAAAATAGTCCTTACCAGGTTTTTGAATTGGGCGGAACCGAAAAAAAGGAACTGGATAAAAAATATTTTTCTCTTACGGATTTCAGGTTAGCACCGCACAAGCTAAAGCAGATGATGATGAATACGGAACGGTGCTTTCAGTGCTGTGCATATATGAGACATGGATGCCTTACAGCCATTGGTGATCAGGAGCTCAGTGCAGACCAGGCAGCCATTTTACAACGCTTCGCCAAAGTGTTTGAACAAACTTATACCCGTTTCCTTGACCTGCAGAAAGCAGAAGCGCAGGCAAGAGATGCGCAAATAGAAGCATCGCTGGAAAGAGTTAGAAGCAAAACGATGGCGATGCATAATAGCAATGATGTAGGAGAAACAGTGGCCGCCATGTTCGCTGAATTTGCTCATTTAGGTATTCATACCAACCGAAGCGGTATCCTCATTTTGAATAATGAATCGATTGCTGAAGTGTGGACAGCCCGGCTAAATAACGAAGGGAAAACAGGATTGATTATTGGCAAGCTGGGTCTGCATTCTCATGAATTATTACAATCAGCTTACAAGGCATGGGCCACAAAAAAAGGAACCAATGAATACTATCTTGAAGGCGATAATTTGATACGCTACTATGATGCTATTAACCAGTCAGACTTGTACCCTGTAAAGTTTGATTTATCCAAGCTTCCGGCAGTGGAATATCATTTTGATTTCATTTTCCCTGATGGGGTGGTATTCGCCTTTATGCCTTCACCCATTGCGGAAGAGCATGCTAAAATATTGAAACGCTTCGCAGGCGTTTTTGGACAAACTTATCGTCGGTATCTGGACTTACAAAAGGCAGAAGCGCAGACAAGAGAAGCACAGATAGAAGTAGGGCTGGAAAGAGTAAGGAGCCGTGCTATGGCCATGCAATCGTCTGATGAGTTAAAGATGCTGATTGGTACTTTGTTTACAGAGCTCACCAAACTTGACCTGGTACTTACCAGAGGTATTATCTGGGTTTTTGACCCGGCCACCAATGATGCAAGCTGGTGGATGGCCAACTCAGAAGATGCAAACAACCCTGTAAATTTTCGTATACAGTATCATGATTATCCAGCCTACCTAGAATTTGTAAACGCATGGAAAAACCAAACCGTAAAATTCATCTATGAATTAAATGGGCAGGATAAAATTCAATGGGATGACATACTGCTTACACAAACTGAATTAAAGCACCTGCCCGCTTTTGTAAAAGACAATATGAGAGCGCCGGAAAGCATTATATTATCCGGCTCATTCAATAATTTTGGAGGCATTAGTGTTGCCAGCAATGAACACTTATCATCCGAACACTTTGATATATTGCTTCGCTTTGCTAAAGTTTTTGATCTCACTTACACCCGCTTTCTTGATTTACAAAAAGCTGAATCCAGCGCCAAAGAAGCAATTAAACAGGCCGCATTAGATCGAATACGTGCAGAGATTGCCAGCATGCGTACGGTGCAGGATTTGCAACGCATCACTCCTACTATCTGGAATGAATTAATCATACTGGGCATACCTTTTATCCGCTGCGGCATCTTCATTATGAATGATGATAGACAGCAAATACAAACCTATCTCTCTACACCTGATGGCAATGCCATTGCATCCTTCCATCTTGCTTACAATACTTCAGGGAACATAGCAGATGTAGTGAATCATTGGCAAGAAAATAAAACATACGTGAACCATTGGAGTATAGAAGAATTTATATCCCTGGCAGATGCATTGATTCAGCAGGGCAATGAAGCTACCAGGGAACAATACATGCGTTACCTGCCCGCTGATGGTATTTACCTGCATTTTCTTCCCTTCTTACAGGGTATGTTATACGTGGGCAACTCCACTGCCCTGGATGAGGATGACCTTGCTGTGTTACATGCAGTAGCGGATGCATTCTCTACCGCCTATGCCCGTTATGAAGATTTTAATAAACTGGAGGCAGCCAAGCAGCAGATTGAAAACACATTGGTAGAACTAAAGCAGGCACAGCAGCAATTGATTCAAAATGAAAAGATGGCCTCACTGGGTGAACTCACTGCAGGTATTGCACATGAAATTCAAAACCCGTTAAACTTCGTCAACAATTTTAGTGATGTAAGCAAGGAGTTGATTAATGAAATGGTGGAAGAAGTAGAAAAAGGAAACACAGCAGACGTAAAAGCCATTGCCGAAGACCTGGTACAAAATCTTGAGAAAATCAACCATCATGGTCAAAGAGCAGCAGCCATTGTAAAAGGTATGCTCCAACACAGCCGGAGCAGCAGCGGACAAAAGGAACTAACCGATATCAATGCTTTGTGCGATGAATATTTAAGACTAGCCTATCATGGGTTAAGAGCGAAAGACAAATCTTTTAATGCAAAATTTGAAACCCATTTTGATGACACAATTGAAAAAATAAATGTGGTGCCACAGGATATTGGCAGGGTTATTCTTAACCTCATCAATAATGCTTTTTATGCCGTGAAGGAAAAAAGAAAACAAGCCGATGACAACTATGAACCTACAGTAACAGTCTCTACTAAAAAAGAAAATGACAAGGTAATTGTTTCTATAGCAGACAACGGCACCGGTATTCCGAAACAAGTGGTGGACAAAATTTTTCAGCCGTTCTTTACGACTAAACCAACAGGGTCAGGAACGGGGCTGGGATTGAGTTTAAGCTATGACATTGTAAAAGCGCACAGCGGCAAACTAGAAGTGGAAACAAGAGAAGGGATGGGAACAACTTTTATTATTCAATTAGGCACATGAAAAGAAATATTTTTATTGCTCTTTTGATTTGCACAACTGGATTGAGAGCCCAGTTTAAGCAACCCTTTTTTAATACTATTTCCGTAGAAAACGGATTGCCGGAAGGATTCATCCAGGCTTCACTGCAGGATAGACTGGGCTACTTGTGGTTTGGTACACAAAACGGCCTGGTACGCTATGATGGATACAATACTAAAATATATGACATGCCGGATGATGATGGCAAGCCCGTATATTTTGCTTCAGTTCAAAAATTGTTTGAAGATAAACAAGGTAATCTGTGGGTTAATATTTTTAATAAAGGCAATTATAAGTTCGACAGGCAGAAAAATGTTTTTATAAAAGCAAACACATCTAATGCTGCATTCAATAAAGTGTTAGCGAATAGTTTCCAAAAAATTATTTACGATAAAAAAAATGACCTTGGCTGCGGTCTTGAGTTTGATACAAAATTGAATTGCTGGACTGTGTGGATGCTTGACCTGGCCCATGGAACGGCAAATTTATTCAGCCCAGCCAGCAAAGCCAACCAATTGATTGCATCAGCAATGTATGCTGATATTTTGATAGATTCCTCAGGCAATACCTGGTTAACAACGGATAAGTTGCTAAGTATGTACGATACAGTATCCAGATCATTTAAACCCTATTTTACACTTCCTGCAAGCATGAATAAGTTCATGTTCAATTTTATAATCCAAGACCCGTTACAGAAGGATTTGTTCTGGATCACAACTGATTTAACAGATAGCACCCAGGATGCAAATAAGGCCAAGATTATACAGCTTAATATTAGAACAAAGAATTACAAAATCTATGATCATATAGCATCAGACCCAAATTCTATCGCAGGCACCTGTGCGGAAATATATATTGACCCCTTAAAAAGAATCTTTTTTTATACGGACCATGGTATTTCTATGTACAACAGGTCTACTGAAAAATTTACCAATTATATTTTATCAGTGCCTGGGAGAACAGCAAAGGATATCATTGGAATACGATACGTCGCAGCAGATAAAGAAGGCAATTTATGGATTAGCGGGAGGTTTAATGGCTTGTTTTTTTTAAACACAACTACTGCCGCCACGTCGTTTTATACTCACACAGACAATGCAGGCAGTTTACCTGACTCAAAGAATGGCATTAATAATATGTTTGTTGACCGGTCCGGAATTGTTTGGATATCGATTCCACCTGTTGGGGTATCGTCATTAGACCCAAAACGATCCTTCTTTAACGCTGTTAAAATAAATGCCCCTGCTAAAGAAATGGATAAAAATCCAGGGGCGATCGCTACTACTATCAGGGGAATGTATAATGACAGTACTTTTTTTATTACTGATGGTAAGGGCATTTTCATCTGGGACTATACCAACGATACTTTCAAGGATATAACTCCCGGGAATAGAATGCCTGAATCGTTCAAAAAGAGTGTTATTACTGATAGAGAGGGATTGATATGGATGGCAACTGCAACCGGGCTTTATTCTTATAGCCCTATAACCAAAGCCACAAAAAATTACAGGAACGATCCAAAAGACAGCTTCAGCATTGGCACTAATTATATTTCTCTCCTATCAGAAGATAATGATGGTACTTTATGGATTGGAACCATCAACAACGGGCTCAACAGTTTCAATAAAAAAACAGGAAAGTTTACCCGCTATCCTTTTATCGACAACAATCTCAGCATAAAAGCAAACAATGTGCTGGATGACAGAACGGTTAATAGCCTCCTTTGCGGCAAAGATGGTATGGTATGGATCGGCACCAATCTTGGTTCACTCAACCGCTTTGATCCCAAAAAAGGAAAATTCACTTCGTACATGGATACAAAAGAAGCTTCAGTTTCTATAATAAGTTTGTACGAGGACAGCCGCAGCCGCCTCTGGGCAGGCAGTTACCTGTCAGGTGTTTTTTTAGTAGACAAAGATTCCGGATTTTCAAAACACTTTGCAGAAAGAGACGGCTTATCTTCCAATGATATAAAGGGCATTACTGAAGATAAAAAAGGAAACATCTGGCTGGCTACTTCACATGGGCTATCTAAAATTGATCCCGTTACCAATCAAATTACCAATTACACTACAGTAAACGGATTGCCTGTAGTTCAGACATTAGGAATTTACAGGGATTCAAAAGGGATCTTTTATGTCTCTATTAAAGGCGGTGTAATACCTTTTGATCCTGATAATATTACTGTAAATAAAATAGCACCTGAAGTTGTAATAGAGTCTGTAAAATATCATGATGCCGCTATCAACAAAGATAGTATGCTGTTTACAGAAGGTCTGCAACACATAGCATTAAAATATAATGAAAACAAGGTCAGCTTTCAATATGTTGCACTGCATTTTTCCAATGCATTATTAAATCAATATGCATACCAACTGGAAGGGTATGATAAATACTGGATAAAGGCAGGTACAGAGCGTACAGCAACTTATACTAATCTTTCAACAGGCACTTATACTTTTAAAGTGAAGGCTGCCAATAGCGATGGCATATGGAATGAAACTGGCGCAGATTTTACTTTTACAATTCTTCCTCCCTGGTGGAAAACATGGTGGGCTTACACAATATATGCACTGGTATTTCTCGGTGCACTAAGAATTTTTAGTAAATGGAGAGAACGAAAATTACGTAATGAAAAAGACGTACTTGAATTAAAAGTAAATGAAAGAACCCAGCAGTTACAGGAATCGCTTGTATCGCTGAAGGCCACTCAGTCACAGCTGATCCAATCAGAAAAAATGGCCAGTCTTGGAGAACTCACCGCAGGCATTGCTCATG
>CAZDHQ010000149.1:5368-8531 GCA_964505135.1 uncultured Ferruginibacter sp. | reverse complement strand
AAGATCTAGCGATTATGAAGAAGTGGGGATATTAAAACGGCGGAACAGTTTGCATTAACTTATGTTTTGACCGTATAATTTTTATGAATAAAACATTTGTAATAGGAGATATACACGGTGGGTTAAGAGCATTGAAACAAGTGCTGCAAAGAGCTGCAGTGACTGCCGATGATACGCTTATTTTTCTAGGCGATTTTGTAGATGGCTGGAGTGAAAGTGCTGGCGTAATTGATTATGTAATGCAGCTTGCCGAACAGCAGCGGTGCATTTTTATCAAAGGCAATCATGATGCCTGGTGTGAAGACTGGCTTCGTACAGGCGTGGGTGATAGTACCTGGTTATTTCATGGTGGAAGAGAAACTGTATACAGTTATTTGACTACTTCTCCTGTAACCAAAAAACAGCACCTGGAATTTTTGGAGCGAATGCCTTATTATCATATTGATAAACAAAACCGATTGTTTATTCATGCAGGTTTTACTTCTATGCATGGGCCGCAAAAAGAATTTCATTCCTCCAACTTTAGCTGGGATAGAACCCTGTGGGAAATGGCCCTCACCATGGACCAGCGCATTCAAAGAGATTCGCTGTTATTTCCTAAAAGACTAAAGTTGTTTAATGAAATCTATATTGGCCATACACCCACGCTCTATTATGATGTAACCATACCCATGAATGGCTGCAATGTATGGAACATAGATACCGGCGCTGCCTTCACCGGCAAGCTCAGTATCATGGACATTGATACCAAAGAATTTTGGCAGAGTGATGTGGTGAAGGATTTGTATCCAGGTGAAGTGGGGAGGAATAAGGATTAAAAACCCCGGCAGATCTACCGGGGTTCTGTGGTGTGGCAAGGGCTCAGCTCTTCTTTTAAAACAGATATGGACCTATTTGGACATTGGCTGACATTGTATTACCTGGGAGAGGCGTTTGAGGAATAAAACACACTTAACAGGAACGGTTTTTTTCCAGTGTTACCAGCTGAATGAATACGGTTTTTTGATGGGTTCCAGCGTTTCACGGTCAATATCCTGCAAAAGCTCATCCGGAGCTTCAGTGAACGGATCATACCAGTCTGCCTTTCCCCTTGCCCACGCAAGCCAGGATTGCAATTCATCGTTGAGTTTACTCTCGGCGATTGCCTTGGCTTCTACTTCGTCGATATAATTTCTGAGGTTGACAGCTTTGTGCCAGCGGGAGGATTTGAGCAATGTATTCTTAAAATTGAGAAGATCATTTTCCTTCCTTTTCTCATGCTCTTTTTGGATTCTTTCCTGTTCATCCCTTATTTCCCGCTCCCTTTTCCAATGAAGTTCTCGTTCTTTTTGCTCTTGAGCGACCAGCTCCAGTTTGGCAATAATTTTAGATAACATTTCTTCAATAGGTATCGTTCCATCCTTCCATTCTTTATCGTGGTATGTTCCAATCTGAAAAGCCATTATACCCGTTGGACGATACGCTGTACTATCAAAGTAGGTTCCTTTTACAATTTCTTTTTTAAGCTTTTCTCTAAACCGTATTTCTATGTCCTGGCCATCAATACAAACGCATGTCTTGTCATTTTTGATTTCAATAGCATGACCTCTTTTTCTGAGCGCTTTAATTAGTGTATCCATAAAACGCAAAGCTCTTGGGATATTGGATCTTGCTACCCGAATATCCAGCTCTCCCCTTTCGCATGATGCTAAACCGTTGTGTTCGTAACGGTCTTTTTTGTTCAGGCTTTCTCTTGCCGCAACAATGAGTTTATCAGGATTGCTCAGTTTTTCTGGTACTGATAAGGAGGGCTTCATATCCTGCTCTATTTGATGCTGAAGAATTTTTGAAGGAGATGGAGTAGCAGCTATACTTTTCATTTCTTCAGTTCTCAAGCTTAGTGTTATCGCTTTGTCGCCATTGTAATTGGCTGACAGCTTTGGTCGATTTGTATTCTTATTGAATTTGAGTTTCTGCCAGTGACCGGCTTTAGGCAATGGTATTTCCATTTTAACACAGATTTTTCGCAGCCCTACGTCAGAGATTGCATATTTTTTAGAAAGCGTCAGCAGCGGAACCGACCAAACTAAATTATATAGTTCGTTACGGGTGAATGTTTCTTTTTCCATAAACTTATTTTGAATTCAAAAGCCAGCTATTCTATCTCAGCTTTTGGTTTTAGTCCATGAAGTTAACCCCGATTCATCCGTTATGGTTTAGCGACGGTAATTTGAACATTACGGAGCAATTGCGGAGGGATTGGGGAGCCATTGAGTTTGATGCGGAGTTATTAAGGAGCTATAACCCCAACACTTTAGCCCTTTGCTGTATCAATTGGATATACTGCTCCTGCAAGGATTTATCTATAAAACTCTCGGGAATAAACTGTAACCAGCTTTCAACGGCATTGGCAAATTTGCCGTACATATTCTGGATCGCTTTTTCTTCCAGCGCTTTGAAGGAAGAAAAGACGATATCAAAATCCTTTCGTTGTAATTTTCTTTTCTTGCCATTGAAATTCAGCGCCAGCTCTTCATTATCTCCCTGCACCACCAATGCGGAAGACACCATATCATAAGCCGGAGATAAAATATAACCGGTACCCGGTTGCTCTATCAATGAAAAGTTTTTCAGGTGCATGTCGGCATTGCCCGTCAGAAAAGAAAATAATACCTGTTCAAAAAAATTTATCAAGTCCAGCACCGGGTTAGCAGAGTATTTCAAAATGGCTTTACCTATCTGTTCATACGATCCTTTGTATTTGTCCTCCGTAAGACGCTCTGTTAACTGGCACATATCTTCCATGTGCAGCTTGCTTTTTTTATGGCGGTCGATCCGTTTGGTAATGTAGGCGAGATTACCGCCCTGCATTCGTATCAGTGAGTGAGGTACAGTTGTTATCCCGGCTAGTTCAGCAAGATGCATGGTAAGATCTTCTAGCTCGGGCAACTGCGGATATTGTTTAGTAGGCGGTTTTAAAATATATCCTCCCCATAAACCAACAATGGTAAACCGTTGCGGCGTTTTTTGTCCTTCTTTTTGCCTGCCTGGTTTTTCTATATCCAGCGAGAGTTTAGGCTGTACGCCGGTAATGGCCACCTGGCTTTTAATTACCTGCTCCCCCAGTTCCAGCATTTGATCTTCGGTATAAGGCAGTACAGGTGGCTCCGGCTTACCGAATATC
>CAZDHQ010000149.1:0-5358 GCA_964505135.1 uncultured Ferruginibacter sp. | reverse complement strand
ACGCAGGATGAAAATCAACCTGTCCATTTTCCAGTTTTTTATAGCAATAAAAACAGTTCATCATTCTTCTTCTTTGGCATCAACAATACTTACCGCACCAATACAATCTTTACAACAGGCCAATAAAAGCCCCATCCTGTCCCGCTCGTTCAGCTTCCAGTTCTTTTCTGCTACTTCCAGTAACCAGCCTTCGGGAATCAACCCGTCAAAAAACGGGATCATCGTTTTGCTGTTGTAGGGTTTCTCTGTCAATGGCAGGGTAAGACTAACAGCTTTTGCGTATTCTGCATTCAGGTAAGCAGCATCATACCAGAAACGGTAACCATCTTCGGTTTCGGAAAGGTAGCCCGCTGTATGGCCATTCATCAATACACTAGCTTTCCTCATTAATCAATAATTTTCGGTTAACAGGTACAGGGCCTAGTTCATGACCAAAAAGCTTAAGAACCTGGTTTACCTTATCCATTTGAAGTGTAACTTTTCCCTGCTCCAGATCCCTTACAAAGCGCAGGCCCACACCAGCCTTAGAAGCCAGCTCAGGTTGTGTAAGATTAGCCTGTTTTCGCTTTTCCTTTACGAACCGGGATAATGTGCTGCTATTGTTATCCATTGTGTACCCTTTCAGGTATAAATTTAATCATATAATTATAAATGCACCCTAAGGGGTATAGTATTGTATTAAATTAATTATATTATACCTTAAAGGGTATAAAAATAATTTCAAAATTGTTCAATATATTGGACTAACAGGGTCAAAAAAGGGAAAGAAACCTCTAATAAAAGCTAGAGCAACGCTATACAAACTGCACTTTCAAAATGCCTAGATCTGGCGATGGAATTTTCCTCAAACCTCGCGTCACTGTGAGATTTGAGCGATTATGCCAACAAACAAAGGATCCAATATTTGATCTTTCCTGAGGGAATTTATGTTGATAAAGAAAACAGGGATTATTGAACTCCCAAAGTAAATTTGGTATACCTCTATCTGGCAACGTCTGAAGCAAGTTTTAGCGGAAAATGAAAGCGGGAAAACCAACACGAAGGTCAATTTTCCCGCTTCTGTGGTGTGGGCCGGGATCGAACCGGCGACACAAGGATTTTCAGTCCTTTGCTCTACCGACTGAGCTACCGCACCTTTTAATCCCGGGGTTAATCGGGACCTTTTCCCTTACGGGGCAGCAAAAATAGGAGATTTGATTTAAAAATCCGCAAACAAATCCATTTTTCTTGCTACTACTTAAGTGAAGCTATATCAATAACAAAACGATACCGCACATCATTCTTCAGCATTCTTTCGTACGCTTCGTTAATGTAATCTGCTTTTACTACCTCCACGTCAGACACAATATTATGTTCTGCACAGTAATCCAGCATTTCCTGGGTTTCCCTGATGCCACCAATCATAGAACCTGCTACAGAACGGCGTTTACCAATTAAGTTAAAAGCACCTACGATAGATGGCTTTGGTGGAATACCCACTACTACCAACGTACCATTCAGTGTTAGCAAGTTCAAATAGTCATTGTACTCATGCTGTGCAGAAACGGTGTCCAGGATAAAATCAAATTTGCCCTGCAGGCTTTTCATTGTTTGTTCATCTTTTGTTACAGCAAAATGATGAGCACCCAACGCCAGTGCATCATTCTTTTTATTGGGAGACGTACTTAGCACCGTAACATCTGCGCCAAAAGCTGCTGCAAATTTTACTCCCATATGACCAAGACCCCCCAAGCCAACGATACCCACTTTTGATCCGGGACCCACTTTCCAATGTTTTAAAGGAGAGTAAGTAGTGATACCAGCGCAAAGCAATGGAGCAACCGCTTCGATCGGCAATTTTTCTGATACGTGCAAAGTATAACTTTCATCTACTACTATTTGGGTACTATATCCACCATAGGTAGGGTTACCTTGTTTATCACGTGAGTTGTAAGTACCTGTCATGCCATTATCACAGTATTGTTCTTCATGTGCAAGACAGCTTGGGCATACACGGCAACTGTCTACAAAACATCCCACACCGGCCAAATCACCAACCTTGAAATTCTTTACATGATCACCTACTTTGATGATGCGGCCAACAATTTCATGACCTGGCACCATTGGATAAATGGATCCACCCCACTCATCTCTAACCTGGTGAATATCTGAGTGACAAATGCCACAATACAAAATTTCTATCTGAACATCATGCGGACCAACTTCTCTTCTCTCAAACTGGAAGGGAGCAAGGGGGCTGGTTTTGGTTTGTGCTGCATAAGCATTAACAGGAATCATAATTTTTTGATTTGAATCTTAAAATAAAAACCCCTGGAAAAGGGGTTGTAAAATTATTGAAACAAAACAGAATTTAATTAGTTGCCGAAAACACTTAAAAATTTAATCCGCATTATTTTTAGTTGTTCCCAGGTATAACTGTTATCAGCCAGTTCTTCCTGGGCCACAGCAAGGCTGCTGGTTTCGCATGCTTTAAAATAATCAATGATTTCTTCCTGCTCGTATTCATCTACTAATTCATCAATGGCATAATCTAAATTTAACCTGGTACCGCTGGCTACAATGGTTTCCATTTCTTCCAGCAATTCTTCAATTTTTAAGTCCTTATTTTTTGCAATGGTCTCCAGCGGAATTTTTTTATCTACGTTTTGAATGATAAAGATCTTGTTATTGTTTTTATTCACCACGCCTTTTACCACAAAATCATCTGGACGTTCAATCTCGTTTTCTTCTACATACTTAGCGATGAGCTCTACAAATTTTTTACCGTAGCGAATAGCCTTGCCCTTGCTAATACCCTGGCATTTTTCCAGCTCTTGTATTGTAGTAGGATAAAGCGTTGCCATATCTTCCAAACTACTTTCAAGGAAGATCACAAATGGCGGCAGGTTATTTTCTTTGGCTACTTTTTTACGCAGGTCTTTCAGCATTTCCATCAGCTTTTCATCAGCTGCAGCACTGCCACCGCCTGCGCTTGCACCTTCATCATCATCTGCATCAGCCCCTTCAAACAAATTATTCAGTACTATTTTGAAAGAAGTAGGTTTCTTTAAAAATGCATCACCTTTCTTAGTAAACTTCAATACGCCATATTCCTCAATATCCTTTCTTAGCAATCCTTCCAGTATCAACTGGCGCATTAGTGAATTCCAAAAATGCTCATCTTTTTCTTTACCGATACCAAAGAAATCTTTTTCATCATGCCTGAACATTTTTACCTGCGGATTGGGCTTTCCTCTCAGTACATGCATCACATAATCCATTGTAAACTGTTCATCCAATCCTTTGATTACTTTAAGTACCTGCTGTGCTTCCTGCTTCGCTTCTATTTGCTCTTTTGGATTGTTACAGTTATCACACATATTGGTACAGTGCTTCACATGATAATCTTCACCAAAATAGTTCAACAGAATTTTCCTGCGGCACACGGCACTTTCTGCATAGGCCACCATCTCGTTAATCAACTGTGCCCCTACTTCTCTTTCGCTTAAAGGCTTATCTCTCATCAGGTGTTCCAACTTGGCTACATCTTTATGAGAATAGTAAAGTATGCATTTGCCTTCCATGCCATCTCTTCCGGCACGGCCTGTTTCCTGGTAATAGTTTTCTATTGATTTGGGAATATTGTAATGAATTACAAAGCGTACATCTGGTTTATCTATGCCCATACCAAAGGCAATGGTAGCTACTATCACCTGTACATCTTCATTCAGGAAAAAGTCCTGTCTTTCTGCTCTCACCTTGCTATCCAGCCCGGCATGATATGCCACTGCTTTAATACCATTGGCCATCAGTACTTCCGCAAGTTCCTCTGTTGTTTTACGATTGAGTGTATAGATAATACCGCTCTTCCCTTTATGCTGTGAAATAAATCTTACAATGCTTTTGATGGTTTGATCTTTCTGGATCTTAGGCAGTATTTCATACTCAAGATTAGGACGGTTAAAGGATGATATAAATATCTGCGGGGCACGCAAGCCAAGATTTCTTAAAATATCACTCTGCACTTTTGGGGTAGCCGTAGCCGTTAGTGCAATCATGGGCGCTTCCGGTTTTATCATTTGCATCATATCTCTCAGGCGCCTGTATTCCGGCCTAAAATCATGGCCCCATTCAGAAATACAGTGGGCTTCATCCACGGCAAAAAAAGATATGTTCAAATCTTTAAAGAACTCTATATTTTCTTCCTTGGTTAATGTTTCTGGAGCCACATACAGCATCTTGGTTTTGCCTTCAGTCAAATCATCCTTTACTATTTTTTGTTGGCCTTTATTTAAAGTGCTGTTTAAAAAATGGGCTACATCATCTTTACTACTGTAGCTTCTTACCAGGTCTACCTGGTTTTTCATCAATGCAATAAGGGGAGAAACGATGATGGCACAACCTTCACTGATAAGTGCTGGTAACTGGTAACACAAACTTTTACCACCACCAGTGGGCATTATTACAAATGTATCTTTACCGCTGAGCAGGTTTTTAATGATTGCTTCCTGAGGTTCTTTAAATGAGTCGAAACCAAAATACGTTTGCAAATGCGCTTTAAGGTCTACATCGGTTTTTTTGTCAACGTTTTTTTCTGAGGCCTTTTTAGCAGGTTTTGCTTTGGGTTCTCTTTCTACGATAGTCTTGTTTTTTGCTTTAACAGTAGCCATAACTTCTTTTCCTTCACTTAAAATTTGTAAAACAATAAAATTCCCTGGGGAATTAGCTTGATAGGGCAGAAATGCCCGGATAGCAGGTATCCGTTTTTCAACAAGTCTGCAAATTTCTTAATATCAGTTTACATTATCTCATTAAGGTAAACATTTTTTTGCAAACTGGTATAGTTTTAACGGAAAGCTTATGCTTTGCGTTGTGAATGATTTAAAGTAGGTTTGCGCCGGATTAAACAAATCTTCCATTACCACACACTAAACTGGAAGAAGATGAGTTTATTGTTGTTATCACTTACAATAATGCCAATAGAGTAACCTCCAAGATGCAGTATGAATAAGAATCATTATGTAGCTATCATGGCCGGCGGCATCGGTAGCAGGTTCTGGCCCATGAGCCGCACTGATTATCCCAAGCAGTTCCTGGACATTTTAAATACGGGCCGTACTTTGATACAGGGCACATTTGACAGGTTTGCGCTGTTTATTCCAAAGGAAAATATTTACGTGGTTACATCGGAGCAATATAAAGATATTGTAGTAGAACAACTGCCTGAAATGTCTGTTGCCAATATTCTTTGTGAGCCTTCAAGGAAAAATACAGCGCCTTGTATTGCCTACATATCTTACAAGCTAAAGCAACTTAATCCAGATGCAGCGCTGATTTGTGCCCCAGCAGATCATATTATACTTCAGCCGGAAGCTTTTA
>CAZDHQ010000148.1:0-8535 GCA_964505135.1 uncultured Ferruginibacter sp. | reverse complement strand
AAAATCAAATTAGGTAAGGTCTCAAACCCTGGTACATTTTCTTTGACTTCCCGGTATCCTGTACATAGCAAATGCCTGGTGCAGGTCTCCCGGCAAAATCCATCCTCAAAATGGTGTATGGCAAATCTTTTATGAGTAGCTAATTCCACGATTTTTTTTAAAACTGTCAAATAAATCGGTATACAATGCTGATTTATCGCTTATTCCCGGCTAATTTTTTTTTGGTAAGGTTTTTTATAAACTAATAATAGAATGAATCATTCAATTATTTTTTTCAAACTTTAAAATTCATCACATGGCAAACTTATTATGGACAATTGCAGTACTCTGCGTAATTATATGGGCCATCTCTTTCCTTGGCGGTTTTGTAACAGGCGGTATCATACATTTACTATTGGTGATAGCGGTGATTGCAATCATATATAACCTGCTCACAGGAAGAAGAGCACTGTAATGAGTTAATACTCCATACTCGATATATATACACGGTCTTTGTTTAATAGCAAAGACCTTTTTTGTATAAAACTTTGCAGGCTGCATAGCTATCGCATATAAAATAGCAGAGTAAGTAAAGTATCTGGATAAATCCAATGGATACCTGCTTATCCATTTTATTAATAAATCAGATTGTAATGGCATTCTCAAATAAAGTTTTCTTAGCATTATCGTTTTGCGATAGCAGGTTTAGTGATATTCTAAAAGCCGAAGAGCGTCATTATTAACCGCAATTAATAACCCTTTTTTATTGCCTGCCAGTTGTATGCTGTTGACACTTCTTACTTCACCCAGGAACTGGTTAAAAGATGAAGGAATCGGCAATACTGCTTTGAATAATCCTTTCCCGTTACCAGTACCGATATTAAGCGGCATGGCATCATATCTTCCTTCGTAGGGAGTGGTGCCAAAAAAATTCCCACCCGCTAACAGATCTGTTTTTCCATCGCCATCATAATCATTTACATCAAATGAAAAAATCGGTGTCCATTGAAATGCGGCCGGTAATGCTGCAGGGTTGAAATGCCCTTTGCCATCATTGATCAATAACGTAGAGGCAAGGGTTGCGGCATTGTAAAGGGTAGCTCCCTGTAGTTTTTCACCAAATACTTCTTCTACTGTTTTACCGGCCATCTCGCCATACATCAAAAACTGTTTTTTAATAAATGGTAATTGCTTCTCGATGTCTTCTTTATTTAGAAAAGGAAAATATTTTTTTTCTTTTTCTACTGCTACAATTTGATCTGCAGAACCAACTCCACTCAATGATTTACTATACATTCTCAATGGGAATGCACTACTTGCCGTGAGCTTGCTGTTCAAACCATAATTACCCAGCAGAATATCTTCGAGTCCATCACCATTTACATCTGCTATTTTCATTGAACTCCACCATCCGCTTAAACTGCTGTCATTATTGGTTAATGTGCTTTTTTCTAATGTGCCATGATTATTTTTAAATAGGGTAGGCTGCATCCATTCACCTGCTACTACTAAATCAAGCCAGCCATCTTTATCAATATCAATCCAGTCTGCACAGGTTACCATACCCAATTGCTTTAGTGTATTGCTAATGGAGCCTGTTGCCATACTGAATTTTCCATGACCATCATTGATCAAAAGATAACTTGCCGGCGTAGTGCTATAATTTCTTGAGATGGATCTGCCGCCAACAAAAATATCCAGGTCACCATCATGGTCCACATCAGCCACCCTTGCTACTGATTTGTTTTCAGACATTGCCGGCAGGTTATCTGCCGCACTAAATTTTCCCTTACCATCATTTATATACAGCCTGTCATTGAGCAAAGGCGTAATGCCTGAATAGATATTGCCACCACTCACCACGTACAGATCTGCATCACCATCTTTATCTGCATCAAAAAAAATGGCATCCACTTCTTCCAGCGCTTTATCATTTATGAATACACTGCTATCAGCGCTTGTTTTAAAACCGCCGTTTGATTGCTGTAAATACAATACACCGGGCTCACCTTTTGCACCGCATACAAAAAAGTCTTCGAGTCCATCGCCGTTTACATCAGCGACTGCTGTTTTTGGCCCCTGTGTAGATAGCTCATGCGGAATAAACCATTGATCGTTGAAATCGGTATAGGCATCTTCAGTATGTTTAAAGCCAGGTTGCAGCCTGCTGCTGATGTCAGTAAAAAGATCCTGTTCCTGTGTATGTAATAAATTATTTACAAACAGGAAAGGATTGGATATTGAGTCGGCAATGTTTGTATTATAGTTTACACTTAGTGTTCTGTCAATAGTCACATTGTTTATTGTTTGATATTTATTGTCTGGCCAAATAATTACGAGGCTATCAATTTTATTGGTATTACCAAGCCCGAAATTTAAATCAGTACTGCTGCAACTCATAAAACCTTTCACAGGCTGTATTTCTTTGTAAAAGATGTGCTGGTTACTAAACACAAAAGCTTTGGCACCAATAGCAAAATGATTGGGCGACTTACCTTTTAGTTGAATATTGATATAATGTACGTTCGGATTTTTTTCTTGGGTGGTGTTTTTATAAATGCCGGCGGGTTCGTTCATATTATTGGTGATCAAATCAAGATCGCCATCTCTATCCAGGTCAGCATAGGCAGCTCCCTGTGAAAGATTGGCTTCATCAAATCCCCAGGCAACAGACTGGTCTTCAAATTTTAAATCATCACGTCCCTCAAAAATATAATTGTGCCATGCACCTGGTGGCAGGTGTTCCAGGATTTCTTTATCATGTGCACGTGCATTGCTGGCAGAACGATTGTGATCAAGGGATGAAATGAATTTGATATAATCAAGATCATTCGGCCGGTTTTTAATACCGTTCGAAATAAAAATATCTGCTTTGCCATCCAGGTTAAAATCAGCAATCAACGGGCTCCAGCTCCAGTCCGTTGCTGCTACACCGCTGTATAGTGCGATGTCCGCAAATTTCATTCCCCTTCCCACATTTAGTTGCAGGCAGTTGCGTGCATATTGGTGTCCATAACCAAACTTGCGCTGGAAATTATAAATATCAAGCGGATCATCACCCAGTGAAGACTTCAAAACCTTTTCATCTTTGGGTAGCATGTCTGCGGTAAGAATATCAGGCCAGCCATCATTGTTGATGTCTGCGATATCATTGCCCATAGAGAATTTTGACTCATGGCCAAAGGCAGCCGTATTCATTTCCTTGAATGTGCCGTTTCCCTGGTTTACATAGTAGTAATCGTTTTCATGAAAATCATTGCTCACGTAAATATCGTCGTAACCATCCTGGTTTACATCAGCTACTGCTACACCTAAGCCATAGCCAAGTGCACTGCTGATGATGCCGGAGCCTTTTGTTACATTGGTAAAATGATCACCATCGTTCCTGAATAATTTTCCGCCGCTTATATCACTGTACTTGTCCCGGAGGGTAGCAGGTCCATAAGCATCTGTTTGATGGGTGGAGTGCTGCAATTGAAATAGGTCAAGATCTCCATCTTTATCATAATCAAAAAATACTGCCTGTGTATTGTATCCCTGGATATCCAAGCCCCATTTGGCGGCACTCTCTGTAAAAGTCTTGTTGTGGTTGTTGATGAATAATTGGTTCTTTGAGTTGATGAAATAAACATGCTCTGCTCCATCTTTCACATGCGGACTGTGATTGGATACCGTAGAAATATAAATGTCCAGGTAGCCATCTCCATTTACATCGGCCATCGTTACACCCGTGGTCCAGTCTGCTTTTCCTGCAACGCCGGCAGTTTTTGTTATGTCTTCAAACTGCAGGTTGCCTTTATTTAAGTAGAGCTTGTTTCCACCTGTGTTGGATGCAAAATAAAGATCCGGTAAACTGTCATTATTGATATCGCCAACGGCAACACCTGCACCGTTGTAATAATATAGGTAATCAATAATGCTTAATGTGTCTGTGTCAATATTCGTGTTTTCAAAATCAATTCCTGTTAGGGTAGGATCCATTTTGGTGAACAGTGTGTCAGCATTTGTAACAGGGTGATGGCAACTGCTCCACACTGCAGCACCTGTTAAACCGAACACTGCTGCAGTGCAGGCTTTTAAATATTTTATTCGGTTTTTTTTATTCAATTTTAATAAGGCTGCTATTTGCTTTTTCATCTTTTACAATACGGCTATTTACTTAGCTGTGCTTTAACAGTTCAAAGATTGTTCACCTAATTTATTTTCTTCTTTTTTAACCCTGAGGCAATCTATATAAAAAAGAGCAGCAACCTTAGTGCTACTCTTTTTTAACTAACCTATTTCTCAATATTACTAATAACCGGGGTTTTGCTGAATTTTAGGATTGGACAAAATAACCGATGGAGGAATAGGCAACAGGTAAGTGTGCTTATCCGGATCATCGGCTGGCTTATCAGGTATTGTCCTTGCTTCCAGGAAATGTCCAAAGCGGATCATATCCTGCCTGCGCACCATTTCCCAGGCCAATTCCCTGGCTCTTTCTGCATAAAGATTATCCAATGTTAAATCACTGCTTTTCCAGTCGTGGCTGGTGCTTCCGGAATAAGCTCTTCTGCGTACCTCATTTACACTGGCCAATGCATCATCCAGGTTTTTATTTGCACGCAGTTCAGCTTCAGCCTTCACCAGTAATATATCTGCGTATCTAAACAGTGGTACATCATTGCTGATATTATCACCCACATTTCCGCCTGGCTCTGGCCAGTATTTTATATTTCTTAAACCTGCCAGTCTAAAATAAGGCGCAGCATTAGAAATTAAATACATGGTATCAAAATAAGCCAGTGGCAAACCAGATTGATCATCATACAGCTTCACTGCTCCGGGATTTGCTGGCCCTACACCCACAGGGTCATTGTTGCTGCTTGAATAAAGTATGTTTTGATAAGGAGGATAAGGAATTCCTTTTACATATTGCTGACCGATAAGGAACTGCCCTGTACGCTGGTCATTAAACGTTCTGTATACATTGCTGTTACCATCTACCATCTTTTTTTCATACACTGATGTGGTATCATAAAACTGGTAAAAAGGGCGACTGGTGCTCATACCATTATTACCCATTCCATTTTGACCAAATGTAAAGAAGGCATTGTTGGCCATCAGTGATGCAACCACGATATAGTTACCGCCACCTGCAGGTACTACACCTGCTTTATAGGGAACCACAAAAATGTTTTCAGTAGATGATTCCTGTACTTTATCCCTGAAGTTGTCAAAGTATTCAGGCATTAAAGTGTAGCCACCTGCTTTAATTGCATCGCACTGGGCAATACACTCATCATATCTTGGTGTGCCTGTATAAATCTCTGCGTTCAGGTAAAGTTTTGCGAGGATGCTGTGTGCAACATACTTGTTCACTTTGCCATAAGTAGTGATGTCTGTTGCAGTGGAAAGATCAGGTAAGGCAGCTGTTAATTCGTTTACCAGCGAATCAAATAATTGTGCCTTTGGCAAAGTAACTACTGTAGTAGGATCCTGTTTAAAATTGGTTACATAAGGAACATTGCCAAACAGGTCAAGCGCCAGGTAGTAAAAATAAGAACGTAAAGTTTTCATCTCTGCCAGGTCTGCTTTTATGGTTGCTGGCTGTGGGCTCAGGTTATTCAGTGTATAGATGATGTAATTACATTTTCCAATACCGCCGAAGATATCGCCCCAGGCCCATTCGTTTACACCGCCGCTTCCGGGCTTCTCTGCATGGTACCACATGTTGGTCCACATACCACCATCGCCCCAGTCACCACCACGTGTAGGGGTGATCATTTCATCTGAAGAAATTTCATTTTCCCAGTAAATACCGGAGTTGCCCCCCAATACTTGCAATGCTGCATAAGCAGGTGATTTACCTGCAGCGATTTGCTCTGGTGTTTGCCAGAAATTTTCATTTACAACTTGGCTGTACACTTTCGTATCCAGTTTGGTGCATCTAAGTGAGAAAAAGGAAAGACTAACCAATGCAACCAGGGATATATTAAATTTTAGCTGTTTCATTTTCTGTGTTTGTTTAAAATTCAAAATTTGTTCTCTTACTGCATTGTTATTTAAATGAGATGTTTACACCAAACGTAACAGAACGTGATTTTGGATAAAAACCTCCACCGCCATTGTAGGTTAAATCAATGAAGGCAGGTGTTGCCTGGTTATCAACTGTGGCAATCTCAGGATCCAAACCTTTGTAAGGTGTAATTACAAAAAGATTGTTTCCTGTAATGTATAAGCGCATGTTGTCGATGCCTTTCAATGCGCCGAGGTTATAGGAGAGCGTCATACTTTCCAATCTTAAATAAGAAGCATTTTCAAGCCAGTAATCAGATGGCGTTGGGTTATCTCTCAGCCCGCTGGTAACCGCATCTTTTAATGTGTTTACTGAAGGCAGGTTATTATAGTTGGCCAGGTTCAGGTTCGTGTTATTAAATATTTTGATGCCTGATACACCACGGAGAAATACATTCAAGGATAATTTTTTGTAATTCAGGTTGGATGAAAAACCGTAATTGAATTTGGGATAAGGATCAATGTAGCGGTTTTTGGCCTGCAGGTAATCGGTGGTCTTTCCATTCTCTGCTTCAAACTCTGATAAGCCATCTGCTGTTTTACCTACATAGTGTGGCAGGTAGAAAGTGTAAGGTGATTTACCTACAATGAGGAAGGTAATGGGATTACCACTCAAACCACGGCCACTGGCTGATCCCACAGGGATATTGTCAGTAGCCAATTTCTGACCATTCCATACGCCGGAGAGGCTGGTGATTTTTGTGTTGATGGTAGTAATCTGTCCACCCAGTGACCAGGTAAGATCTTTTGAACGGAATACATCTCCATTTAACTGTAACTCCACGCCTTTA
Source organism: uncultured Ferruginibacter sp. (assembly GCA_964505135.1). GTDB lineage: Bacteria > Bacteroidota > Bacteroidia > Chitinophagales > Chitinophagaceae > Ferruginibacter. The sequence goes on along the minus strand of CAZDHQ010000148.1, from coordinate 1,708 downwards.
TTGGTAAGGCTGCCCACATTGGCCAATACAGTGGAAACAAAGTTAGGTGGTACCTGTACGGTGTAATTATAGAGCAGGTGTTTTGTTTCATCATTAAAGGCACTGAAAGATCCAGTGATGCGATTTTTAAAGAGTGAAAATTCTACACCTATATTTTTACCGTGTCTTTCTTCCCACAAAAGATCCGGGTTAGGGTTTTGATTGGGTGAAAAACCTACAGGGTAGGGGTTGCTGGTATTGGTAGGATCATAAGTAACACCACCACTGGCCAGTGTTGTTAACGTATTATAGGCACTGATCGCATCCTGGTTACCTACTACGCCATAGCCTGCATTCAATTTTAATTCATCAATCCAGCTTACATCTTTTAAGAAAGACTCATTCTTTAAACGCCATGCAGCTGACACGGATGGGAAGTTACCCCAGCGGTGATTGATACCAAATTTAGAGGAACCATCCCGGCGGAAACTGGCCGTTAAATAATACCTGGAATCATAGTTATAAGTAACTCTTCCAAGGAAGGAGATGATCTTAAATTCTTCTTTATAAGAGCTGATATTATTTAAGCTTGAGTTCCCGTTTTGCAAAGAGTTGCTTCCATTGGCATCCACCACAAAGCCCTTGCCTGATGCACTGTAAGTATCAAAACTATAATAGTTGTATTCATACACACCGGTAGCGGTAAAGTTATGTTTGCCGATACTGGTGAGGTAATTGGCATGTAGATCTCCTTTTCTTGAATCCCTGTTAGAAGATGATCTAACAGCGCTGTTCAGGTTATTCCATCCCGGAATCACGGGCAGGTAATAATCTCCCTGTGTATTGAACTTGGTAAGTGATCCTGTAGCGCCAACGGTTAAATCTTTTACCAGTTTATAATTCAATGTTCCGTATTCCTGCGTCAATTGCTCCCTCACTTTATTGGTCACCATGTTTTGCAGCAATACCGGGTTTTGATAGTTGTATTGGTATACAGGATTGTCTGTTCCATCAGCCAGCTTGATGCGGATGTACGGCGGCATCACATTGGCGTAGTTGAATATATTCCTGTTTACCAGGTTCCTGCTGGTAGAAGAATTTACAACACCTACCTGTATGGTGAGCCTGTCATTCAATGCTTTTTGTTCAGCATTTAAACGAAGACCAACCTGTTCTTTGCCGGTGTTGATTACAATACCCTGCTGGTTCAGGTAAGTAACTGAACCACGGTAATTGAATTTATCTGTACCGCCTGTTATGCCCACCACATGGTTATGAGCAATACCTGTACGAAGGATGGCGCCTACCCAGTCGTTGGTAACGCCGGGAGCGCTGTTGGCAGCTTCCAGCAATGCAGGATCCTGACCAAGCTTCTGAGCTTCTGTTAAAAATTCAGGTGTGGTAAGCAGGCGGGGTTTTTTGGCTACTTTTGAAGTAGATAAGTACCCGGAATAATCTACCTGCATTCGACCTCCACGGCCTTTTTTGGTGTTGATGATGATCACACCATTGGCACCACGGGAACCATAGATAGAAGTAGCAGATGCATCTTTTAATACATCATAAGAAAGAATATCGCCGGGAGGAATATTGGATACCTGGTTTACATCATCCAGTATCACACCATCCACCACCACCAATGGACTTTGTCCACCAGCCAGTGATGTTTGACCACGCAGCCGTATTACCACCGGTGAGTTAGGATCACCATCAATTTTGGTAATCACAA
>CAZDHQ010000147.1:0-8587 GCA_964505135.1 uncultured Ferruginibacter sp. | reverse complement strand
CATGAAAAAAGCAGTGAATGAAAATTGTGCTGCCCAGGTGCAGGTTATTAATGGAGCCACTCACAATGGCATCAGGCATAATCCTGCATCTTTTTCCTTCATCAAGAAATGGTTTTCAGCATTATGAAAAACGATGCTGCATTGAGAGAGCAATTTTATCAGCTAATTGAAGAGCATAAAGGTATCCTGTTAAAGGTAGCAAGAGTCTACTGCAGGTACGATGATAGCAGGCAAGACTTGCTGCAGGAGATGATGCTGCAAATTTGGAAATCGCTGAACAATTACAATGACCAGTATAAGATTACAACATGGCTATACCGCATAGCGCTCAATGTCGCCATATCTTTCTATAGAAAAAATAGGTACAGGCAGCAAATCAGCACTCATCCGTTTGATGACTTTTTACTCATTAAGGAAGAATTGGATATTGCTAAACAGGAACAGTTGCATTTATTAGATCAGTTTATTGCTGAGTTGAACGATGTAGACAAAGCAATTATCCTGCTTTACCTGGAAGACAGGAGTCATGCGGAAATTGCAGATATTTTAGGATTATCTGTAACGAATGTGGGAACAAAATTGGGACGTATAAAAGATAAACTAAGAAAAAGATTTTCACAAGTCAATCAATAATATAATGACCGAAAATGAAATAAAATCACTTTGGCAAGCGACCAATTTAGAATTGGCAAAAAGTATCCGTGTGAACAAAGAAAATACGGAACGCATTACCCGGTTAAAAGTTGATAAGTTGCTTTCTTCTATGAAACCAACCAAAATATTATTACTAATAATTGGAATTATTTGGGTTCTTACATTGGGCACTTTTGTGGGGCATCAATTTATAGTTGCCTATCATTCCACTAGTCCGTTTTTTCTTTATTCACTGGCGCTTCAAATTTTACTTACGGCAATAGCCATAGGTGTATATGTTTATCAATTGGACCTGATCAATAAAGTTGATTTTAGCGATACGGTTATAAGTATACAAAAAAGGCTTACTAAGTTACAGTTGTCTACCTTGATGGCAACCCGTATACTTTTTCTGCAGCTTCCCTTATGGACTACTTTTTATTGGAATAATACAATGTTTTCAAACAATAATATAGCGTGGTGGATAGTACAGGGAATTGTTACGATCACTTTTACAGGCCTGGCTGTTTGGCTGTTTTTCAATATCAAATATGAGAACCGGAATAAAAAATGGTTTAGGCTTCTTTTTAGAGGTAAAGAGTGGGCACCTATTTTTCAATCAGTGGAGTTGCTGGATCGGTTAGCATCTTGTCAGCAAGAAGATACTGTAAAAGCAGACTTTTAACAAACAATTTGTCCAAACTTAATTAAAGTTATTGGGAAACTATATTAATGGGTTTTATTGAATTAAAGAAACATTGTCCGCATAGCTTTTACGAGATTTTTTATAGTCAATCTTTTTTATACTTATAAAGTATAAACATATTTCACCATCGCAAACTACAAGTGGCTATTTATTTTTACTGGGCGATGGCTTAAACATCTGTTGTTTTTACATTAAACTCCCATCCCGAGTAATAAAAGGCAGCGGAGGTTGCCTTTATTGTTTATTTACCTTTGTGTCCGTTGATTCATTCTTATCTTTGTCATCCAAATTCAGTTATCCATCTTTGTATCCATTTAAAAAGATATACCAGTTGATCATCAGTTACCTGCGTACCAAAATTACCAGGGCACAATTTATAATGGTGATTGCAACGCTGGTGGGAATAAGCTCGGGCCTGGTGGCGGTATTGCTTAAAACAATTGTGCATTATATGCACCGGTGGATTGAAGAAATTCCGGTTACACCTTTCGCTTACCTGCTTTTCCCGGCAGTAGGTTTATTACTAACAGTCTACATTGTACGCAATTTTTTTGGAAAGGAAATTGAAAGAGGTATTGCCATGGTGTTAAAAGCTATTGCAAGAAAATCTTCTTTTATTCCGCGGAAACATACTTATGTACATGTCATCACCAGTTCAATTACTGTTGGCTTTGGTGGCTCTGCCGGTTTGGAAGCACCGATTGTTGCTACCGGTTCTGCAGTAGGCTCTAATCTCGGAAGAATTAGTGATTTGAATTACCAGGAGCGAACATTGATGATTGCATGTGGCGCTGCGGCGGGCATTTCGGCCGTATTCAATGCCCCCATTGCAGGTGTAATATTTGCGATTGAAGTATTGCTAACAGAAACTGTAGTAAGCTATTTTATTCCCCTGATTATTTCTTCCGTTGCCGGCGTATTGTGTTCAAAAATTATTTTGCAGGAAGATGTGCTGTTCAATTTTGCATTAAAGCAAACTTTTGATTACCGGAATGTGCCCTTTTATATTGTATTGGGAGTATTGGCAGGCTTTATTTCTTTATACTACGCAAGACTGTTTAAAAAAGTAGAAGGACGCATTCATCATTCAAAAAAGAACGCTTATTTAAAAGCTGTTTTTTCAGGCTTTGTTTTGATGGCGCTTTGTTTTTTGTTCCCTCCTTTATTTGGCGAAGGATATGTAAGCATCAAGGTGGTGGCGAATGGGAATTTGCAAAGTTTTACTGATAACAGCCGGCTATTTTCTTTACTCACTGATAATTGGGCCATATTTGCATTTGCTACGGGTGTGATGTTGTTTAAGCCCATCGCAGCAGCGGTTACTATAGGAGGTGGTGGTAATGGTGGCAATTTCGCTCCTTCATTATTTACCGGCTCTTATCTTGGTTTCGCATTTTCAAAACTAATGAACAATACACCCTGGATAAAAATACCTGAAGGTAATTTCAGTTTAGTGGGGATGGCTGGTGTATTAAGTGGTGTAATGTATTGTCCGCTAACAGCGGTGTTTTTAATTGCAGAAATTACCAACGGTTATGAGCTGTTTATTCCTTTAATGATCGTGTCATCCATTTCTTTTTTTATTGTGAAGAGTTATGAGCCTTTTTCTATGGAGTTGAAAAAACTGGCTTTGGAAAATCAAATGTTTACTCATAAAAAAGAAAAGAATATTCTTACTTCCATCCGGTTGGATGATATGCTTACTGATGTGTATGAATCAATTGCCATTGATAAAAAACTGAAAGACCTGGTGGAGTTGATTAAAAAAAGTGAAAAAAATATTTTTGCCGTTACAGATTCAAAAGACCGCTTTGTTGGTATCATCGAATTAAATGATATTAAACAAAAAATTTTCCAGGTAGATCAATTTGATAAAATATCAGTAAAGGCAATGATAAAGCGACCGCCTGCTATTTTGCATGAAGGCCAGGATATGCATGCTGTGATGGAACAATTTGATATTACACAAAGTTGGTATTTGCCGGTATTGAATAAGGAGAGAAAATTTATCGGCTTTATTTCTAAAACAAAACTCTTTAACAAGTACCGGGAAGTATTGTCTCAACAGACAGATCTTTACGAATAGATTTACTGGAAAACAACTACTGGTTTATTGCTCACAGGATTGTTGATTATACCCGCTTTTACATTGAATACTTCTTCGATTAATTTTTCAGTTACCAATTCATTTGCATTGCCGCTTGCAAATAGTTTCCCCTCTTTTAAAAAAAACAATTCATCTGCATATTGCAGCGCCAAATTAATGTCATGCATTACTGCAATGAATACGGTGTTTGTATTGGTGATGGATTTTGCAATCTGCAGAAATTCCTGCTGGTAACTGATATCTAAATTATTCAAAGGCTCATCTAAAAAGATATATCGATGACTGTTAGCTGGTGTTTCCCAAACCTGCGCCAGCATTCTTGCAAACTGCACCCGTTGTTTTTCGCCACCACTCAGGGTTAAATAATTTCTTTCTTTAAAAACAGAAAGGTTAAGCAGTTGCATCACTTCATTGCAAATGTCAACGTCTTTTTTGCCTGGATTAAATGTAAAATGAGGATATCTTCCCATCAGCACTACTTCTTCTACCGACAAAGGAAAACTCAGTGCTGTTTGCTGGCTCATCACTGCTCTTTGTTTGGAAAGATCAGGGAGGTTTAATGATTGAATGCTGTTATCGCCATAAAATACTTCGCCGGAAAAACGTTTAATCTCTCCACTAAAAATTTTTAACCAGGTTGATTTACCTGAACCATTTGGTCCAAGTATCATATTGATTTTACCTGGTAAAAATTCAGCACTCACATTTGATAAGATTTGCTTGTTGCCTGCTGTGTAATTGATGTTGATTGTTCTAAGCATTGTATCCTCCTTTCTCATTTACTACATTAAAGCGTTTTAAAAGGATGATAAAAACAGGCGCCCCAACCAATGATGTGATGATTCCTATGGGAATTTCTGCAGGAGCTAACAGTAGCCTTGCGCCCATGTCAGCCCATACCAATAAAATCGAACCGCTGATAATAGATGCCGGCAATAATTTTTTGTTATCACTGCCAACAATCAACCGCATGATATGAGGCACAATTAATCCAACAAAACTGATTACACCCACAAATGCAGTTGCTACAGCCACCATGGCCGTATTCAATACCATCACCTGTATTTTTAATTTGTTTACATCTACTCCCAGGTAAGCTGCTTCTTCTTCACCAAGCAATAATGCGTTTAGTTTTTTTGAATACCTGAATGAGATGAGAAAGATGATAGTAGCAACTGAGGCTGTAATGATTACCTGTATCCAGCTTGCACCTGTAAATGTACCCAGGTTCCAGAAAGTAATACTTCTTGCCTGTGGATCTCTGGCGATATAACTCATGAATCCGGTACCGCTTAAGCCAACTGCATTTACTGCGATGCCTGTAAGCAGCAGCGAAAGTATAGAAACTCTTTTGGCATTACTTGCAAGTGAATAAACAATGAAAGTTGCAACTAATCCTCCGGCAAATGCAAAAATGGGTATTAACCAGTTGCCTGCAAATGCTTTTAGCTCGGGACTGAAGCTTGCAGACAATACATACACAACAGAAGCGCCGAAAGCTGCGCCGGAACTGGTTCCTACAAGTCCCGGTTCTACGATGGGGTTACGAAATAACCCCTGCATCAGCACGCCTGAAAGAGAAAGTATTGCACCGGTTATGGCACATAATAAAACCCTTGGCAAACGTAATTGTAAAAAAACGCCTTCATGAATATTGGCTGGCATTTCACCTTTGATCCAGTGTTTTATTGAGCCAGCCATATCAGCCAGTGATATAGAAACAGCTCCCCATGCAATGGCAACTGTCATTGTAAAAAACAACAATGCCAACAGCAATGGGATAACTATTTTATTTTTTTTGTGCATCAGCAGTTTGATGAATAAGCTTCATTAGGTTCATAACGTTCACGGGTGTACGAGGACCAAAGTAAACCAAATCATGTTCTTCAAATCGATAGATGCGGTTATTCTTTGCTGCATTGGTTAAAGCAACACCCGGTACTTCTTTAAATTTTTCAGCACCGCCCATTTTATCGAATCCAAAATCGGTTGCAATGATCACATCTGGGTTTGCAACAGCAACGGCTTCAGCACTTATTTGCCTGGCGCCTTTTCCTTCGTAGGTAGCAGGTTTACCTCCAGCTAGTTCAATCATTTTATCTGCTGCTCCTTTTCTTCCGCTCATCACAAAGAAAATATTGTTGGCCTGGCCATAATGGATCACCATTACAGTGGGTGTATCTTTTATTTCTTTTTGAGCACCATATACAGCCTGCATATCAGCATCCATTTTTTTAACCAATGAATCAGCGGTGGCATGTGCATGTAAGAAATTACCTAATTGTTTGATTACAATCTTGGCACTATCAAAGGAATTTGCCTGTCCAAAACTTTTAATGTTCAATCCTGCTTTTGTCAATTGCGGTAATATTGTTTCAGGGCCAATATCATTGCTATGAATGACTACGTCAGGATTGGCAGAGATAATTCCTTCTGCACTTAGCAAACGATGATAACCTACTGTTGGTAATAGTTTAGCGCTGTCCGGATAAGTACTGGTAAGATCACGGGCTACAATATCATGTCCTTTTCCTAATGCAAAAACCATTTCGGTAAGATGCTTGGAGACACATACAATGCGTATATCTTTTTTATCAGCCGATTCTTTGTTTTTAAAACCGCCACAGGCAGATAGTAAAGCTGACAATGAAACAAATGCTAAAAGCTTTTTCATGATTCTTTTGATTAAAAGAAGGGCAGCTTTTATGCTGCCCTCTCAATATTAGAAATTATATTTCAAAGCTACACCACCAAAATAATTGGCTTTATACGGTGCAGGTAAATAAGCATCTGGTAACTGATTTACAAAAACCATGTAGTAATACTGCACGCCGGTAATATTATTAATACCAAAGTAAGCATCTAAATCAAAATGCTTGGACAGATTACTATTGATACCAATTTTTGAATTGAGCAATGCAAAGCTACCTGCTTTTTTATCATTAGCAGAAGTGATGTATACGCCGTCTTTATAAGAATAGGTAACGTTAGCATATAGCCCATATTTGAACAACAAGTCAAAGCCTGCATTGGCGGTGAATTTAGGAACACCAGCTACCACTTTATTACTATAGTCTTCTGTGCTGGTAATTGATTTTTGAATTTTAAAATTCTCGTATTTGAAGTCAGAATAAGTAAGATTAAAGAAAGGCTTGAATTGTGTAATAAAAGAATTGCCTGACTGATAAGCGATGTACTTAATTAATAACTCAACGCCTTTGTCTTTTTGCGAACCACCGTTTACCATGTAAGAATAAAGTGTAGCTGTGTTATCCGTATTTGGTACTGCTACCGCTGTCATCTTATTGCTGAACTTTGCATAGAACAATGCCAGTTCATAGCTGAATCTATCTTGCAATACATTTCCTTTTGTTCCAATTTCAAACTGGTTGCCCACTTCAGATTTCAAATCTTTATTAACTGCACCTGTGAAAGGAATATAGAAGTAGGAACTTACTGGTGCCTTATATCCTTTGCTATAAGCGGCATATACTGATACTGCTTTGCTGAATACTTTATTGATTGCAATATGAGGAGAAACCAGGCCATTATAAGAGGTGGAATATTTCGTGGGCTTGGTACTGTTAGCAACATAAAAGCGATCATTCAATACAATATTCATATTGCTGATGCCAAGGCCTGCGGTTATAGAAACGTCTCCTGGTAATCCCAATGTCCATTCAGTAAAAACGGAGGTAGTACGGGTGATAATTGCCTGGTTGCTTCTTAGTAAACCAATGATATTGTAACCATTGGTATCAGCTGGATTTTTCACCATTGGATAGCCCGTGATCTGTGCATATTGATGCTGTGTTTCAACTCCGGTAATACCACTCAAATTGCTTCCATTGGCGAAAGAAAATTTAGTATCGAATGTTGATCTTAAGCCAAAGTTGATCGGCGCTTTGTCTGTCCACCCTCCGGCAGAGCTTGCATTGTTACTAACGCCAGATCCAAAAACCGTAGTGGTATTGCTGATGCTGTTATTGAAATTATACGTATGCCCAACACCTGCTCTAAAGCTGATGATGTTAGAATGTGCATTGTTTTTGATGTATGCAGGATTACCGCTGTAATCTTTGTTATTGTATTGGTCAATGGTTAATTCACCACCTCTTTCATCGTAACTATTGCTGTAACCAGCGAAAAAGTTGATTGACTGTTTATCATTTGGATTAAATTCTCCGGCTATATTTATAAAGTCTTTGGTGGAGTTAGTATGAGCCATATACCCATCACTTTTTTGTTTTCCATAGTTAATGAGTAAAGAAGATTTATCTCCGCCCATGGCAAAATGAGTAGTGTAACGTTGCAATCCATAACTGCCAATCATTACTTCCTGGCCAATAGATGTTTTTCCTTTTTCCGGTTTGATTGTTTTTAAGTTTACCACACCTGCGATAGCCAATCCGTATAAAGAACCAGCCGGGCCTTTTACTACTTCTACATTTCCGATAGAGCCAAAATCAATGTCGTCCATTAAAGTAATGCCCTCCGCATCTGTTACCGGAATCCCATTGAGATATACTTTGTATCCCTGCCCATCAAAATTGCTGCTAACACCATTGGTGCCTCTTGCACCATTGCCATAGCCACGTATATTGAACTGCTGTCCTGAGGAAACAGCTCTCCTGTTCATAATTACTCCTGGAACATTTCCATTAATGGCATCGTCTAAAAACAAACCATTGCCTCTTTTTAGTTCAACAGGAGTAAGTTTTGTAATAGATGCTGGTTGTGATAATAAAGATTTGTTGGTAACAGAAGTAGCAGTTATTTCAACTGCCTCTAAAAATCCTTTGGTCTGCACTAAAGCAATTGAAACGGCATCGTTGCAATTATTGATATTAAATTTAGTTTTTTCATATCCTACATAAGAAACTACTATTGTTCCTTCTCCATTACACGCAATGGTAAAAGATCCATCCTCGTTGGATGTTGTCTGTTTATTGCCCTGGTAGATGATGGTTGCACCTTTGAGCGGCTCATTTGTTTTGCTATCGAATACTTTGCCTGAAATGGTTTGTTGCGCAAATGCTGAAATAGATATAAAGGCAATAAAAATTATTGCAATAATTTTTTTCATTTTTATTGGTTTGATAAAAAATAAGAATATAGATATGCTTTGCACTGCAAAGGAT
>CAZDHQ010000146.1:0-8607 GCA_964505135.1 uncultured Ferruginibacter sp. | reverse complement strand
GAATTGTTGTTGACCCCATCACCAGAATTGAAGGTCATTTAAGAATAGAAGCAGATATTGAGAATGGAAAAATAGTAAATGCCTACAGCAGTGGCACTATGGTGAGGTTGCTGGAAGAAATATTAAAAGGAAGAGATCCAAGAGATGCCTGGGCTTATGTAGGCAGGGTTTGCGGTGTTTGTACATCCACACACTCGCTCACTTCTGTTCGTACGGTGGAAGATGCCCTTGGTATTGTAATTCCTCCCAATGCGGAACTGGTGCGTAACATTATGCAGTGTGCATTGTATATGCATGATCATGTGGTGCATTTTTATCACCTGCATGCAATGGATTGGGTGGATGTGGTAAATGCATTAAAAGCTGACCCTAAAAAAACATCAGAACTGGCACAAAGTATTTCACATTGGCCAAAAAGTTCACCGGGTTATTTCAGTGATATACAAAACCGGATCAAAAAGTTTGTAGATAGCGGACAGCTAGGCATTTTCGCCAATGGTTATTGGGGACATCCAGCTTACAAACTCCCTGCAGAAGTAAACTTAATCGGCCTTGCTCACTATCTCGAAGCACTTGAATGGCAAAAAGAAATTGTAAAAATCCACGCTATTTTCGGCGGCAAGAATCCGCACCCTAATTACCTTGTTGGTGGTATGGCCTGTGCCATCGGCATTGATGATGTCAGTGGCATCAATGCAGAAAGATTAGCCTATGTAGCTCATTTATTAAAACAGGGAAAAGAATTTATCGAGCAGGTGTACATACCGGATCTGATGGCCATTGCATCTTTTTATAAAGACTGGGGTGGTATTGGGGGCGGTATTGGAAACTATTTAGCATATGGAGATTTGCCAACTAACGGTTACAAAGACACGAATTCCTATAAATTTTCTCCGGGTGCTATCTTAAATAGAGATATCAGCAAGGTATATGATGTGGATTTGAGGGAAGAAGAAGAGGTACAGGAGTTTATTGTAAACTCATGGTACGATTATAAGGAAGGTAAAGACAAAGGGCTGCATCCATGGAAGGGAGAAAGTAAGATAAACTATACGGGCCCTAAGCCACCATTTCAAAATTTAGATTTTAGCAAACCATACAGTTATTTGAAAACGCCAAGATGGAAGGGACATGCTATGGAAGTAGGTCCACTGGCCCGTGTATTGGTTGGCTATGCCAGGGGTAGAGAAGATTATAAAACTGTTGTTGATAAAGCGCTTACTGATTTGAATGTTCCTGTAACGGCTTTGTTTTCTACCTTGGGCAGAACAGCAGCAAGGGGATTAGAAGCATTGCTTGCAGCAGGATGGGGGCAGGAGTTTTTTGATCAGTTAATTGCCAATATTAAAAACGGTGATACCAGGATGTCTGACATGACAAAGTTTGACCCTGCCACATGGCCTAAAACAGCCATGGGAGTAGGCCATTCAGAAGCACCAAGAGGAGCACTCGCCCACTGGATCAACATAGAAGATGAAAAGATTGCGAATTATCAACTGGTGGTACCCACCACATGGAATGCTTCACCACGTGACACAAAAGGCCAGCAGTCTGCCTATGAATCATCTTTAATGGATACACCTGTGGCAGATGAAAAACAGCCGCTGGAAATCATAAGAACCATTCACAGCTTTGATCCATGTATGGCATGCAGCGTACACCTGTATGATGAAGAAGGCAAACACATCAGCAGGTTTAATATTCTTGAAGATTAATAATATTTTTTATGGCAACCAGGTATCTCAAAATTCATCGCCTGCGCAGGGTATATGTATGGGAACTGCCGGTAAGAATTTATCATTGGCTAAATGTATTGGTACTGCTGGCTTTGGTAGTAACCGGTTTTTATATTGCTAATCCATTGGCCTTAATGAGCCAAAAGGAAGCAACCGGAAAGTTCACGATGGGCTGGGTACGTTACATCCATTTTGCAGCGGCTTATATTTTCTTTTTCAATTTTTTATTCAGGCTGTATTGGGGATTTGTAGGAAACAAATATGCAAACTGGCGGCAGTTTATACCTATTTCAAAGAAATTTTTTAAGGAGATGTGGTATGTGTTCAGGATGGATATTTTAATGCTGAAAGGGAGAGAACACATGAGCATTGGTCATAACGCAATGGCAGGCTTTATTTACTTTCTTACGTTTATCGCTTTTCTTGTACAATGTCTCACCGGCTTTGGTTTGTATGCCCCTATGAGTAGCTGGTGGTTTCCAAAAATGTTTGCCTTTGTTCCCGCCATGCTTGGTGGCGATGTGGTAACCCGCCAGGTGCATCATTGGGCCATGTGGTTCTTTATACTATTTGCCGTGGTGCATATTTACCTGGTATTTTATCATGATTATGTAGAAGGCCGTGGAGAAATTAGCAGCATGGGTGGTGGCTGGAAATTTATTGAAGAAGAAGTATTTGAAAGAAACCATCATCAAACGCCCAATCCAGATAAAAAGGCAGCCGATGCAGCAAGTGCAAAATAAAGTGTTAGTAATGGGGATTGGTAATTACCTGATGGGTGATGAGGGTGTAGGAGTACATACCATAGAGCGGCTTCAAATACAGGGTGGATTATGTAACGCTGATATTTTAGATGGCGGTACTGGAGGTTTTCACCTGCTTGAATATTTTGAGCAATACAAAAATGTAGTATTGATTGACGCAACAATGGATGAATATCCTGAAGGCAATATAAGGTTTATAAAGCCTCGCTTTTCATCAGATTTTCCCAGGGCTATGAGTACGCATGATATTGGTTTAAAAGACCTGGTAAGCGCTTTGCAACTGCTTGAAAAAATGCCGGCAATTTATTTGTATGTGGTAAGCATTAAAAGCCTGCAACAGCAAGGCATTTTTTTATCTCCTGCAATTAACAATACAATGCCAATGTTGCTGGAAAAAATCAAACAACTGGTAACGGAATTACAGAGGCAATAGCAATGCCTTAACAATGCTTTAAGCAAATTCTTTCAATTTAAACTAACTCGCCTGTTGTTGCTGTTCAGCAAACAGATCAATCATTTCAATTTCAAGTGCTTTGCTGATTTTATACAAAGACTTTATGGTAGGGTTAGCCCTGCCATTTTCTATTCTTGAAAGTCTTGCTTTTTCAAAACTGCAGGCTACTGAGAGATCTTCCTGCGTCATTTTTTTGGTCTTGCGGTGCTTGCGGATATTGCCGCCAATGCATTTTAGTACAAAAGACTCTACCATAAATTTTCTTGTGGTTAGTGGTTAATCAAGGTAATTGAATATCCAAATTTCAATTAATCTGATAACCCATCTTGTAGTAAATTTACGAATGTCTTATAGTGATATGCGAGTATGTATAGGGCGGGTCAGTCTTTAAAAAGCTCAGAGATATGCACGTCAAGGGCCTTAGAAATTTTGAGCAATGTTTTAACGGTGGGGTTAGAATGGCCAGACTCAATTCTTGACATGCTGGCCTTTTCGAAGTCACATTCAATCGCCAGGTCGTTTTGGGTCATATTTTTTTTTGTTCGAAGTGATCTGATCTTTTCTCCCAATTTAACCAACAGATCCGGCTCTTTCATATTATTATTTTTTTATTTACAAAAGAAAGACAGTGAGGGGAATAGATTGTTGTCATTTACTACAATTGTGATTATTAAACGGTAAGAACTTATTCAGATTTTTTTGTTCATGGAATAAAAAAATTGCATTTTGTTGTATTTTATCTCAACTTTGAAAGATGCTTCAAGGCTTGATAAATGGTGCTTCCCCGGTTCATCGTTTTGTTTGTTGTGTTTGCCATAATGTGTTGTTTCAAAATAGCCTGTTTAGCAGCCGGGAGTTGTTAATACATAAAAAATATTGATTACTTTGTTCAACTCCTAATTTTTAATGCTGGCTAGAGTGATGACAACGAAGCAGGGATTAGCATAATTATTAGCTTGCTTTATGTTTGAGGTAAACAAGGTTATTGTGTTTTGATCTAATTGAAAAAAATCTTTCATGGAACATTCAGAAGTAGAAATTCTTTTAGTGGAAGACAATATGAATGATGCGGAGCTTACCATCAGGGCGCTGCACAAGAATAATCTCGTAAATAATATTATTCATTTAAAAGACGGTGCAAGTGCTCTTGACTTTCTATTTGGAAAAGGTGAGTTTGAAGGTCGGAATGTTAACAATAAACCCAAGGTTATACTGCTTGATCTTAAAATGCCAAAAGTAGATGGAATGGAAGTTTTACAACGTATCAAAGGAGACGAGTCAATGGTAAAAATACCGGTTGTAATACTTACGTCCTCTAAAGAGTCGCCTGATGTAAGCCGGGCTTACGCACTTGGAGCCAATAGTTACATCGTAAAACCCGTGGAGTTTGAAGGTTTTAGTAAAGCCATTACTGAACTTGGCTATTACTGGGCCATCCTTAACCAGGATGTACATTAGCTGTAAACGTATAAATATTCATAAGCCTAAGCCTATAAACGGGAATAACAAACATCGTTCTCGTTTTTTGTTTTTCCGCTGTAGCGGAGTTAACGTAATCTCACGTATAGGTAAGAAAACTTGCAACCATAAAATTTGACAAAGCCAATGACTATGTTAAATTAAAAGTGAACGCTGCAGGATACTACCAAACCAGTGGTATAAATATCTTCCCAAACAGCCGTCGCTCTGTTTCGTATTTTCCAGGAATGCTTAACCAATATCACCAGGCATACCCATGCAACCAAGGTGGGGTGAATCCAAAAAAATGAAAGTGGGCTTACACTATCAGTAACGGATAATGTACATGGATTCGATATGTCGAAAGTAAAAGAAAAACAATCACCTGGCCTTGTAAGTATGAGGGAAAGTGCCGTGATGCTGGAAGGGAACTACGCAATACTAAGTGAAACGAACAAAGGCACCTCCATAAAGGTGCCTTTGTAAATATTATTTTGATCAATTAAATTTTAAAACTGGTAGCAAGCTCTTTTAATTCCAGTATGTTTTCAATACCCAGTTTTTCAAAAATTCTTGCCTTGTGCGTACCAACTGTAGAAGTTTGAAGGCTAAGTGTTTTTGAAATTTCACTTACTGTGGAACCAGCCAACAGTAAACTTGCAATTTCAAATTCCCGATGTGATAATTTATCGAATGGATTAGCGGGTGAATCATGGAAAGAGCCGTCAGCAAGCGCCTCTGCTAATGTTTCACTGATATACTTCCTGTTATTTAAAACAAGGTTAATGGCTTTTTTAATCTCTTCCAATGAAGAGTCTTTTGAGAGAAATCCTTTGGCCCCAGCCTTGAAGAAACGTTTAGCGTAGATGTTTTCGGCACTCATTGAAAAGATAAGCACTTTTGCATCCGGGTACTTTACGTGAATGTATTCCATTAAACCAAGGCTGTCACTGTTTGGCATTTGGATATCCATCATAATCAAGTCGTAAGAACGTTCCTTTAATCTTTCAGTAGCAGTCTCTGTGTTATAGGCTTCAAAAACCTCACAGGGTTTGTAGAGTTCCGAAAGTAATCCGTTAATCCCGGAGCGAACTACTACATGATCATCCACCAGTAAAAATTTCTTCATAAAGTATAGTGATAAATATATATAAATGTATTTTAAAACCAGTTAAAGATAGAAAACTTTCTATGTTATCACACGCCTTTGTTCTATTCCTCAATGATA
The DNA here is from genome assembly GCA_964505135.1 of uncultured Ferruginibacter sp. Taxonomy (GTDB): domain Bacteria; phylum Bacteroidota; class Bacteroidia; order Chitinophagales; family Chitinophagaceae; genus Ferruginibacter. The sequence goes on along the minus strand of CAZDHQ010000146.1, from coordinate 2,967 downwards.
AACTTAACAGCAAATTTGTATGATATACGTGTATAAAAAGTTAACTGGTCCCGCTGTATATCCACAGAAAGGAAAAACAATTTTGTTTTTCCTTTTATGCTTGCAGTGGTTTGTAATACTCAACTGGTAAAGGTATTTACAAAAGTAGCAATTATTAAATGGTATTTAACATAAGCCTATCTTTTTTTTAGTTATCTCAGCTAGCAAACGATTTTCTTTACAGTAACATGTATTCAAAACAACATTGTAATTGATTGGAATATCATCAAAATTCATAATTGGGACTAAATTTCAGTTGTATTTAGAGGCGTCAGTCACAGGCCAGGTATTACCGGTATTAAATGTGGAATTATTTTTGAAATAAACGATGTATGTGATTTCTCATTCTCTCGAAATCTGGAATCTTGAGCCATGTTTTGTAAGGTTACAGCAATACTGTTTAATCTTTTCTAAAAATTTATTCAACCAATTGTTATTTATCAAAAAATATTTTTCCAATAACCAAAAGCTGTTTAATTTTCTGCTTTGCGATTGCGAAAACTTCACAGATAAAAAAATATTATGCCAACAAACAACTACGATGCCATTGTGATAGGCTCAGGTATCAGTGGCGGATGGGCCGCTAAGGAATTAACACAAAAAGGTTTAAAAACAATTTTGCTTGAAAGAGGCCGTGACGTAAAACACAAAGTGGATTATGTAAATGCCAATAAAGAGGCATGGGATTATCCTCACCGTGGTGGTCGTACGCAGGAGATGATTAAAAATTATCCCGTTTTAAAGAGAGATTATCCACTGAATGAAACCAACCTGGATTACTGGGTAAATGAAAAGGAATCTCCTTACACTGAAGTAAAACGATTCGACTGGTTCCGTGGATACCAGGTAGGAGGACGTTCATTAATGTGGGGAAGACAAAGCTATCGCTGGAGCGATTTTGATTTTGAAGCCAACGCTAAAGAAGGCATCGCAATAGACTGGCCTGTTCGCTATAAAGACATAGCTCCCTGGTACGATTATGTAGAAAAGTTTGCCGGCATCAATGGTTCAAAAGAAGGATTGCCACAATTACCGGATGGACATTTTTTGAAGCCAATGGACATGAACATTGTGGAAAAAGATGTGGCCAAAAGAATGAATGATCACTACAACAGTTACAGGAAAATGATCATTGGCAGAAGTGCAAATCTTACAGAGATGAATGCGGATATTGAGCAAAGCAGAACCAATTGCCAATACCGTGATAAATGCTGGTTAGGTTGTCCTTTTGGTGGTTATTTCAGCACTCAGTCTGCCACATTACCTGCAGCACAGCGTACAGGTAACTTAACACTACGACCATGGAGTATTGTTACAAAAATATTGTATGATAAAGACACCAAAAGAGCAACAGGAGTGGAAGTGCTGGATGCACAGGATAACAAGACTTATGTGTACACCGCAAAAATCATTTTCTTAAATGCATCTACACTTAACAGTGCATGGATTTTAATGAATTCAGCTACAGATGTTTGGCCTGATGGTTTGGGCAGCAGTAGTGGAGAATTAGGTCACAATATCATGGATCATCACCTGGGCGTCGGTGCTGGTGGATGGGTAGAAGGCTTTGAAGACAAGTATGTATTTGGCCGCAGGGCAAATGGCATTTATATTCCGAGATATCGTAACCTGTTTGGCGATAAAAGAGACTACCTGCGTGGCTTTGGTTACCAGGGTGGTGCAAGCCGCAGCGGATGGGATAGAGAGATTCCTGAACTGCAAATTGGTGCTGCATTTAAAGAAGCACTTTCTGAACCGGGTATTTGGACAATGGGCATGGGAGGATTTGGCGAAACATTACCGTATCATGAAAATAAGGTTACACTGGATAAAAGCAAAAAAGATAAGTGGGGTCTGAATGTATTAGCGATGGATATTGAGTATAAGGAGAATGAAAAGAAAATGCGTAAGGATATGCTCAATGATGCTGTTGAAATGTTGACCATCGGTGGTGTAAAAGATGTAAAGGCATTTGATGGCGATGGTACGCTTGGCCGTGGCATACATGAAATGGGCTCAGCACGTATGGGTAAGTATTCCAAAACATCTGTGCTTAATTCATTTAACCAGGTATGGGATGCACCAAATGTATTTGTTACCGACGGTTCATTTATGACATCGGCTGCATGCCAAAATCCATCACTTACCTATATGGCATTTACAGCCCGTGCTGCTGACCATGCAGTGAGTGAGCTCAAGAAAATGAATTTGTAATTATTCTATTCACAACAATAACGATTTAAAATTGCCACAAGATTCTGCAAATGTTGCCAACAAGGCTGTACAGCAAAACACCTATGATGCAATTGTAATTGGATCAGGTATTAGCGGCGGTTGGGCAGCTAAAGAATTAACTGAAAAAGGATTAAAAGTTTTAATGCTGGAAAGAGGTCCCGAACACAAACATGTAACGGACTATGCCAGCGCATCCAAAAATCCGTGGGACTTTACACACCGTGGCGCTACCACCCAGGAACAGAAAAAGACTTACCCTGCTGTTCACAGGGGGTGGGCAGCCAATGAAGCTGTGATGGATGCATGGGTAAATGAAAAGGACTGCCCTTATACAGAAGTAAAGCCTTTTACCTGGTGGCGCAGTTACAGGATGGGTGGCCGTTCGATATTGTGGGGAAGACAAAGCTATCGCTGGAGTGATTTGGATTTTGAAGCGAATGCAAAAGATGGCATAGCAATCGACTGGCCCATACGTTACCGTGATATTGCACCCTGGTATGATTATGTAGAAAAATTTGCTGGCATCAGTGGCTCACGGGAAGGCATACCCCATTTACCGGATGGTGAATTTCTGCCTCCAATGGATTTAAATGTGGTGGAAAAAGATGTGGCCGCAAGGATCAAAGAAAAAATGAAACGCCATGTGATTATCGGTCGTGTAGCAAATTTAACAGCTCCCATTCCCGGCAGAAC
>CAZDHQ010000145.1:0-8608 GCA_964505135.1 uncultured Ferruginibacter sp. | reverse complement strand
GTTCTGCATCGTTTAATTTTATTTCACAGGAACTGTACTCATCATTACTGAATCCCATTTGCTGTTTTACAAAATCAATATTGGTAAGAGCATATTTATTATCAAAATCCTGCTGAATTAAGAATACACCGGTAGCTTTTGCATTGCCTTCACTTAAGGATTGCATGGGATCGCTTACCGATACTTTGCCTTTTTTAGGAAGAATAAGTGTAACAACTGATGGAGCTAATTTATCGCTAACCGATATGGCAGCGGCGTTTTGAATACCGAATCCAACGATGATGCCGGGATTACTTACGTTACCTGTTTCAAATTTCCCTGCTATTATCTTATCCGGAACACCACTTACCTTTTCGTAGTTGGAATCGACGCCTTTAAGGTATATCACAGTCTGCTGGTCATCATTTTGAAGCAATGCTTTTTCTTCAGCAATTAATGAAACTGCTTGTACACCACTTATCGCATGTATATTTTTAATTTGTTGAGCAGTTAACACAAATGTTTTTCCCTGTTCAGGGATTACTTTGATATCCGTGTAAAAACTACTGTAGAGCGATTTTACCAAATCCTCAAAACCATTGAATACGCTTAAAACCAATATTTGGCAGGTGGTGGCAAATGCTATCACACCAGTGGTAACCCATGCAATGATATTGATAGCATTGGCAGATTTTTTCGCTTTAAAATAACGCCAGGCAAAGGTTAGATACACAGCACAGGTTTAGAGATTTTGCTTATTCAGGTTGATTATTTTTATGTCCTTCACTGTCATCCTTCTTGATCTTATCAAACAGTTCTTCCATCTTAAATACATAATCAAGCGTATCATCAATGTAGAATTTAAGTTCGGGTACGCTTCTCAATTGGTGCCTTACACTTATCCCTAGTTCTTTTCTTATCTCTTTACTCTTTTCTTCAAACCGGTGCAGGGTTGCTTGTGTATCTTTTACCTGGAACATGCTCAGGTAAATTCTTGCTTCAAATAAGTCAGGAGTTATTTTAACGGAAGAAATGGAAACCATACCACCATCCATCATATTCAAACCCATTTTCAAAAAGATGTGATTCAGTTCTTCATTAATCAATCCTGCTACCTGCTTTTGTCTTTTTGTTTCTTTCATCATAACACATTATTTAACTGCTGTAAAATTAACTTGTTTCAGCCAGTAACGGGCAGAATAAAAATGCAGATGTAACTGGATATCAGATGTTGATTTACAAAAAAAGCATATACAGTTTATAATCCTGTATATGCTTTAATATTTTATTTACGGAAACTTTGCTTGTAAAAAAGCCTAATCAATATTTTCAATAATCCCTGCAATACCCTGTCCGCCGCCAACACAGGCTGTTACGATACCGTACTTTTTCTTCAAACGCTTCATATCATTTACAATTTGCACCGTAAGCTTTGCACCTGTACAGCCCAGTGGATGACCTAACGCAATGGCTCCCCCATTGATGTTTACTATCGCAGGATCTAAACCCAGCTCTTTGATAACAGCCAGCGACTGTGATGCAAATGCTTCATTCAGTTCAATGAGATCAATATCAGAAAGATTCATATTGGCCTGCCTTAAAACTTTTGGTACAGCTTCTATCGGCCCAATACCCATCACTCTCGGATGCACACCAGCACTTGCACAATTCACCAATCTTGCAATTGGTTTCAAGCCAAGTTCATTGATCATTCTTTCACTCATCACTATCACAAATGCAGCGCCATCACTTGTCTGCGAACTATTGCCTGCTGTAACAGATCCACCGGCAGCAAAGGCTGGTTTCAGTTTTGCAAGTCCTTCTATTGAAGTGTCTATTCTTACGCCTTCATCAGTATCCACCACATAAGTCTTCTTTTGTTTTTTACCCTTTTCATCCAAATACACCTGCTCCACATTTATTGGGAGTATACCGTTTTTAAAATGGCCTTCTTTAATTGCATTGGCTGCTTTCTGATGGCTTTGCAGGCTGAATAAATCCTGGTCTTCCCTGCTTACATTATATTCTTTGGCAACTGCTTCTGCAGTTAAGCCCATGCTTAAATAATAATCCGGCTCCTCCTTAGCAATAGAGTAAGCAGGAGAAGTTTTCCAGCCTGCGGTTGGCACCAGGCTCATGCTTTCTGTACCGCCGGCAATAATACATTCGGCCATCCCTGTCCTGATCTTTGCGGTAGCAGTGGCAATGCTCTCCAGGCCACTGGCGCAGTACCTGTTAATGGTAATGCCCGGCGCATGGAACCCCACGGCTCTTGCCGCAATGATTCTTCCTACCTGTAAGCCCTGTTCCGCTTCTGGTACGGCATTACCAACGATTACATCATCCACTCTTTTTGGATCCAGTTGCGGCACACTTGCCAGCAGTCCTTTGATCACATCAATAGCCAGGTCATCAGGCCTTGTAAACCTAAAGCCACCCTTTTTACTTTTTGCTACTGCCGTACGATAACCGGCAACGATATAAGCTTCCTGCATAATAATTATTTTTTTGTACCCGGCGATTTTGCAAGCATCAGCTTCATTGGCGTCGCATGCTGACGCTCCGGTCAGCATCCAGACATTTATCGTCTGGACTCTTGTACAGTAATGCTCGTTCAGCCTGCAATCTCTGAATGGTTGTTTATGCAACTTTCTTACTCAAAGTTACCAGTTCTGTTTAAAAAATCAAACTCATTTATCTTTGCTCATCATGTATCAATTACTTCGTTCTTTTCTCTTTCTTTTCGATCCTGAAAGAGTCCACTATTTTGCAATGAACAGCTTTCGTCTTCTTTGTAAAATCTCTCTGATAAAAAAAATTATCACCAGCCTGTTTTCTGTAAATAATCCAAAACTGCAAACAAACTTTCTTGGGCTTACATTTAAAAACCCAGTCGGTCTTGGTGCAGGCTTTGATAAAAATGCGCTATACCTCACAGAATTGGAAGCAATGGGTTTTGGTTTTGTAGAAATTGGGACAGTAACACCAAAAGGGCAAGCGGGTAATGACAAGCCAAGACTCTTTCGTTTGCCAAAAGATAAAGCCCTGATTAATCGAATGGGTTTTAATAATGATGGTGCGGAAATAATTGCGGAGCGGTTAAAAAAATGGAGAAGTTCAATCTCCTCAACGATGATCATTGGTGGCAATATCGGCAAAAATAAAGTGACGCCAAATGAAGATGCATGGAAGGATTATGAAACCTGTTTTAAAATATTACATCCATACGTTGATTACTTTGTAGTGAATGTTAGCAGCCCAAACACGCCGGGCTTAAGGGCATTGCAGGAGAAGGATTCACTCAAACAAATTCTTACTAACCTGCAGGTGGTGCAGGAAAATATGGTGAGTGGTGGGGGGGTAAAACGCAAACCAATTTTGCTGAAAATTGCTCCCGATCTTACCAATGAACAGTTGGATGATGTAATTGACCTTGCCATGGAAATTAAACTGGATGGGCTGGTAGCAACCAATACCACCATCAGTCGGGAAGGGCTTATCACTGCTGCGGAAAAAGTAAATGCAATTGGTGCAGGTGGTTTGAGTGGGTTACCAGTTAAAAGAAGATCGACAGAAGTGGTGCAATACATTCAGCAAAAAACAAATGGCAATATTCCATTAATAGCAAGCGGTGGCATTTTTACTGGTGAAGATGCAAAGGAGAAAATGCAAACGGGTGCTCAACTGATCCAGGTATGGACCGGCTTTATTTATGTAGGCCCGTCCATCGCAAAAAATATCTGCAAAAAATTATTGATGTATTAAATTTATAAAAGATTATAAACAACATTATTAATCTTAAAATTTACATCTATGAGTGCAGAAAAAAAAGAGCAAAGCTTCTTTGATAAAGTAAAAGAAGAGCTCAGCGATTTAAAAGAAAAGGCGGAAGAGATTTGGGATAAAGTAGAAGATAAAGCAGAAGATGCATGGGACGTCACCAAACAAAAGGCAGGCGAATTAAAAGATAAAGCAGAAAAGAAAATAGATGAGTGGGATGGAGATGATAAAAATGCAGATGGAACAGATAAAAGCCTTTGGGATAAAATAAAAAACAAAGCCGAAGATGTTTGGGATGCTACAAAAGAAAAAGCACATGAACTAAAAGAAAAAGGAGAAGACAAGATTGAAGATATCTCTGCAAGTGATAAACCTCATCCGCAGGATGTTCCAATTAAGTAAATTACTTTTCAAAAGTCCGGCTGAATGCCGGATTTTTTATACCAGTTTATTTAAGTCTTGAACTTTATTAAATCAGGCTGGTTGATAGTTCAGAAAATATACACACAGCATAATATATTTGCCAAAATTTAAACAGCCACATGGAGCATTTATTTACCAGTGAAAGCATTATCAGTTTTATCATATTGGTCATACTTGAAATTGTATTGGGTATTGACAATGTAATTTTCGTAAGCCTTATCATGAATCGCTTACCTTCTTCGGAAGTAAGTAAAGCGAGGAAACTATGGATGATAACAGGTATCATTGTCCGCAGTTTATTATTGATGGGCCTTGGCTGGTTACTTGCTCAAAAAGGAAAAAATGTATTTTCTGTAGCTGGTAAAGGATTTGACCTTGCAAGTATTGTAATGCTGGCTGGAGGATTATTTCTGATATATAAATCTGTAAAGGAAATTCACGGAAAGCTGGAAGGAGAAGATCATTCCATGGATGTAAAAGGCTCTACTTTAAAGTTGGGCCAGGCAGTGGTACAAATCATGGTGATTGATGCAGTATTTTCTTTTGACAGCATTATCACCGCAGGAGGCACCGCAGAGCATGTTGAAATAATGATTGCTGCTGTGGTGGTGGCCATGATTGTTATGTTTCTATTTAGTCCTGCCATTGCAGGCTTTGTAAATAAACATCCAACCGTGAAAATGTTAGCCTTATCATTTTTAGTTATGATTGGATTAAGTCTTGTAATTGAAGGCTGGGATTCAGAAAAAGCACATGATCTGCACCTGAAAAATTATATCTACTTCGGTATGGCATTCTCTTTTGGCGTAGAAATGCTAAATATGAGTATGCGAAAAAGAAGCGCTAAACGTAAAGTGGTGCAACTAAATGAACCAAGGCTTCCTGAACAAGAAGACAACTATTCAGACCAGGCGAAGTAGGGTAGCAGCAACGATTCCGGCGGTCTCCGTTCTAAGTCTTGTATCTCCTAAAGCTACTGGCTTAAAACTGTTGGCCAGGGCTAATTCAATTTCATCCTTGGTAAAATCTCCTTCAGGTCCAATCAATATTAGTTTGGATGATGAGTGATTGGCAAGCGCTGAAGTCAATTGAACTTTATTGTTTTCATCTTCACAGTGTGCAATAAATTTTTGCTCCTGTGATGCTTTCAAAACAGCATCTTTGAATTTTATTGGCTGGTGCAATTCGGGTAACCATGCCTGTTGGGATTGCAGCATAGCACTGATTAAAATGCTTTGCATCCTGTCAAATTTAAAATGCTGCTTCTCTGTTCTGCTGCAGATAATAGGAATGATAGTGTTTACGCCAATTTCAGTTGCCTTCTCTAAAAACCATTCAAAGCGGCTGTTATTTTTTACAGGGGAAATCGCTATTGTTACATTAGCAGTTGGAGCTGTAATACTGGATGTTTGAATAATTGCTACCTGGCATCTTTTCCTGTTGTTGTCAGTAATAGTGGCTGTTGCAAGAATTCCTTTACCATCTGTTAATTGCAACTGTTCTCCATTTTCCATCCGCAACACCTGCACTACGTGCCTGGATGTTTCTTCGTTTAAAATAATAAAGGAAGCATCTAGTTTATCAACAAAAAAAAATGGTAAGGCCATAAATAAAAAAGGAGAACAAATCTAAAATTCATTCTCCATTATCTCCCGATAATTATCGGGATAAATAATTATCAATTAAAACGGTGCTTCGTCATCAAAATTGCCATCATTCATCTTGCTTCCCTTCTGTATATACAACTTAGCGCCACTGCCGCCTTCATCATCTTTCACCGGCCTGAAATTACCGCCTGGTATGCCTCCGCCAAAATCACCTCCATTGTCTTCATCTTCCACAAATTTTTGGATATGTAAAAGCGCTTTCAACTTAATTGTTTCCAAACTACCATTTCTGTGCTTGGCAATTTTTACATACGTTTCACCCTTATTGCTTTCGCCCATTTCGTTGGCAGTAATATCATAATACTCCGGCCTGTAAAGGAAAAGTACCATATCAGCATCCTGTTCAATCGCACCAGATTCCCTCAAGTCACTCAATTGCGGAATCTTGGCTCCCTCTTTTCTTTTCTCCACTTCGCGGCTTAACTGGCTTAGTGCAATGATGGGCACCTGTAACTCTTTTGCCAAACCTTTTAAGTCTCTTGAAATACGGCTGATCTCCTGCTCCCTGTTGCTGTTCTTATTGTCACTGGTGCCACTCATTAACTGTAAATAGTCAATAATGATGATACCAAGATTGTGTTTGTTTTTTAAACGGCGGCATTTCGCTCTTAGTTCAAAGATGTTCAGTGCCGCAGTATCATCGATGAAAATCGGTGCGTTGGTTAAGCGCTCAATACCTTTTTTATAAAGCTGTTTCATCTCATGTTCTTCCAGCTTACCACGGCTAATTTTCTCCAGCCATATTTCACTTTCTGCACTTAAAATACGCTGTACCAACTGGCCAGCACTCATCTCTAAACTAAAGAAAGCAACGGCTGCTGGCTTGTTTGAGTGAAGGGCTGCACTACGGGCAAGGTTCAACGCAAATGCAGTTTTACCCACAGAAGGCCTGGCTGCAAGAATTATCAGATCCGTTGGTTGCCAACCATAAGTTACTTTATCAAGCGAACTAAATCCACTTGGTACACCTGTAATGTCTTCATCACGGTTACGCATATCCTCAATTCGCTGGATGGTTTTTACCAGCACGGTATTGATATCATCAAAATTTTTGCGAAGGTGATTATTGGTGATTTCAAACAATTTACTTTCAGCATCATCCAGCAAGTCAAACACATCGGTACTATCTTCATAGGCGTCACCAATAATTTCACCGCTTACTCTTATCAATTCACGCTGGATAAATTTTTGAAGAATGATTCTTGAGTGAGCATCAATGTTTGCTGATGAGACCACGGCATTGGTCAATCTTGAAACATAGTAAGGGCCACCTACCATTTCCAGTTCACCTTTTAACCTTAATTCCTCCACCACGGTAAGCAAATCAATCGGCAAACTTTTCTGCGCCAGGGATGTCATCGCCCTGAAGATGCGCTGGTGTGCTTCCACGTAAAAACACTCAGCCTTTAGTATTTCTATCACGGTATCAAATGCGCTTTTCTCCAGCATGATGGCACCTAATACAGCTTCTTCCAGGTCTTTTGATTGTGGCGGAACTTTGCCAAAAACCATGCTGCCCAGGTCAATTGATGGTTTCCTTCTTGATTTCCGGTCTTTATTCAGGTTGGTTAAATCCATTGTAATTCGATATAATGAGTTATTGTATTAATTGATTTTATTGCAAAAGCGTTTACACATAGGCGTTGGTTTATCAGAAAAATGGCACATGTGGCTGAGCAATATTTCAATAGGGCGGCTAAGGTAAATTCAAAATGTTGCACGTTTTTCCACAATTGCTGTTACCAACTTTTTCATGTTGATTTTCCACATGTAGTTAACAGGCAAATGTAGTTTATTAAGGTGTTATTCACGGTATTTTCCACAGGCATTATTCAATTAAGGCGCAGTTCCTTAATAATTTATTAACAACAGAAATTTTTCCAAACTTTTTTTGTGCACTGCAACTACATTTTTTTCAACTTGATTTATTCATTTTGAATGATTAAAAAATGGTGAAACAAATGGAAGAAAATGCCAATTAATCGTCCAGTTGATGCTTGCCCTCCAAACTTATATCTTTGCAGCAATTATTTTTAAAACAAGACGCATCAATGACAATTAGTTACAACTGGCTAAGTGAATACCTGCCGGAGAAAATAGAACCTGAAAGACTGAGCAAAATTTTAACCTCCATTGGTTTGGAAGTGGAGAGTATGGAGCCTTATGAAGAATTAAAAGGTGGGTTGAAGGGCTTGGTAGTGGGAGAAGTGTTGGAATGCGGTAAGCATCCAGATGCAGATAAACTCAGCCTTACCAAAGTGAACATTGGCAGCGGCGATCTATTGCAGATTGTTTGCGGCGCACCTAATGTGGCGGCTGGTCAAAAAGTAATTGTTGCAACAGTTGGGGCTACGATTTATCCTTTTAACGGCGAGCCTTTAACCATGAAGAAAGCTAAGATCAGGGGAATCGAAAGTTTTGGGATGATATGTGCCGAAGATGAGATTGGATTAAGTGAAGATCACGCTGGTATCATGATCTTACCTGCTGATACAAAAGTAGGCACACCAGCAGCGGAATATTTTGGCGCTTACAATGATATCGTTTATGAAATAGGTCTTACGCCCAACCGCATGGATGCTATGAGTCACCTGGGCGTAGCCAAAGATGTGTGTGCTTACCTGAGCCATCACAATAAAAAGGAAACACATGTAAAATCTCCTTTTAAGTCTGCTTTTAAGCCAGACCACCAGGGAGTTAAAATGGATGTGGTGATTGAAAATAAGGAAGCATGCCAGCGTTTTACTGGGGTGAGTATT
>CAZDHQ010000144.1:0-8615 GCA_964505135.1 uncultured Ferruginibacter sp. | reverse complement strand
CATGCGCTTCAATGTACATGTGGTGTAATAAAAATTCTTTCGATTGTTACGCTTTTAAAAAATACTTGTTGTGCTTTAGATTTTTGAATGATGCCGTAAAGCAGGGTTACTTCGTAATTCAATTGGCAGAATCTCCCGCCCATGGTGGGAAGGAAACGGGTTCGAATCCCGTCAAATGTTCCCTGTTTGTTTGTAGCTCATTCATTTTATAATATTGAAGGGTGCCGTGGGAAAGCGATACTTCGGCTCTGTTGGTCTATTGAGTAAAGACGCTCCGTTTGTATAGGAGAGAAGAGGGTTCGATTCCCTTGCAGAACTTATCGTTGCCTGGTTATAGCCCTTTCATTTGATTAACATATTTCAGTGTGTCGTAGCAAAGTGATACTTCGTTCTGCAAAAACCAATAGACATTTTGCATTTATCACCACTGATTTAAAATATTACAGGTGCCGTAGTTAAGGCTTACTTCGGTTAATCATTCTACACCGGTTCAAATCCGGTTTCCGCCAGCGGCGGAATGGCCGAGCGGTTAGGCTAATGAATAGTGCTTTAGCAATTGATTGCCCTGTAAAAAATATTCACCAGGTGTCGTAGATAAGAGTTACTTCGACTATTAATCGGCGGGTCGTGGGTTCGATTCCCTCCAGGTCCACAAATAAAGTGAGTTTGGGCCTGTAGCTCAGCGGGTAGAGCAGCTTGTTCTCTTTTCGTTTTTTACCCTGTTGGATTTTTTTGTACTTAGCTTTAGTGCAGGGATTGAGCGGCAGTTGCGTCGCACACTTGTACGTATTTAACTTTATTGAACAAAAAAACTGTTTATGATAAATAATATTAAAAGGATAAAAAATATTGGCTGCTTTGATGAATATTCATTTGACGAATCACTTACGAAGAAATTCAATACTGTGAATCTCTTTTATGGTTTTAATGGAGCTGGGAAAACTACTTTCACCAATCTTTTCTATCTATTCTCAAAGCATTGTAAAAATAAACAATTGCTAGAAACAGAGTATTTGACTGATGCTAGTAAGCTGGAAATAATTTCTTCAAAAGGAAAAATAACAGAAAAGAATATAGCGGCCCAAGACCTTGATGTATACATTTTCAATTCAAAATTTATAACTGACCATGTCTACAACGGTACTACCGCTAATATTGACAAGTTTAGTTCTGATGTAAAGCTTACAAATGAATCTATTCAAGTTTTAGATAGTAGAATTAATCATTTACAGCAACGAATAGAAAGAATAAATCAGTGGGAAACCTTAACTAATAACAAACTTGAAAATGTATGGGAACCTCTGAAAGAAAAATTTAGTAAAAGTATCGTCGGGCCGAGATTGACAGGTGTAAAACCTGGAGTTGATGATTTTTCCATTGGTAATATTTCGGAGTTACAAGATGATTTGGAAAAGCTTTTCAGAGAATATGAGAGAAAAAATGGAGAACAAGCTACAATTGATGAATTGACTTCTCTCAAAGTAAGAGTTATGACTATTGCGCTCAGGATATTTGATATGAATCTAATATCTGCATCGCTAACTAAAAGAGTTAGTCAAACAGCAACAAAAAGAACTCAAGAAAAAATTAATCATTTCAAAGAAATAATCGAAGAAAAGAAGTATCAGAAATCAATTGATGATATTGATAAATGGTATCGTGTTGGTGCAAGGCTTTTATATATTACCAAAGACGAAAAGAAGGAATGTCCATTGTGTCATTCTGACCTTACAGGAAGCATACAAGAACTTATTGACGAATATAGCTCTCATTTCAGCAAAGAACTTCTTAGTTTAATTGAGTCTTTAGATGTAGAAATAAACAGAGCTGATAACATGATTCAAAATGAAGCAATTGAAAGCGATTTTAATGAAATTGATGTAGTCAAGAATGTGTGTTTGAAATATGGTATCGTCTTTAAGCATTTTACATTTCCTGAAAAAGAAGAAGTAAAAAAGGAATTAAAATCTCTTTTAACATTATTAAAGAGCAAAAGGAAGGATTATGATAGCGAAGTAATTTTCAGTGATTCCCAGTTTGCAAAATTGAGAAGCTACCAGGAAACTATTCAAGATTTTGAAACTACTGTTATCGCTGCCATTGATAGTATGCTTGATGATTTGGCGAAAAGAAATATTAATTCAATTGTAAATGAAATTAAGGTAAAAATGACTGAGCTTTCAAAGGCTCAATATAATGATAGTTCGTCTTCAATTTTTAATGATAAAAAAAGGAGAGCGAATGGCTTGATTAGTCAAAGGCTTAAGGTTGTAAGAAGTTTGCTCGAAAACGAAATGTCTAATTTACAGATAAGCAAGGAAGACGAACTTTCTAAGCTAAATGCTGAATCTAGGTATGTAAATATTTATCTAAGCTATTTAGGGATTGAGCACTTTACTATAAATACGGTGAAGGATAAATCAGCAGATAATCTTACCGTGACTTACAAAAAGACAGGAAGGCAGAAAACGAAACTAGGAAACTCTTTAAGTGAAGGGGAAAAGACGGCTTTGGCATTTTCTTATTTTATTAGCAAACTGAGGGTTGAAAAAATAGAAGATAAGAATGCTTTACTTACCGATACTATCGTTGTAATAGATGACCCTATTTCAAGTTTAGACGATAACCGTTTATTTCAAACCGCCAATTTGATTGATTCATTCTTTTTTTATAATGAGCAAAATAAGGCGCCATTGCAATTATTTGTGTTAAGTCATAATCTTGCATTCCTAAAATATTTCTATACGGCAGTAAAGACGAATAGTAATTTGAAAGATAAGGTTAATGAATACTTTATTTCAAAACAAGAGCCTTATTTCAGAAAACTCCCATCTGGTCTTAAAAATTTTACAAATACATATATTGTAAAGTTGAAAGAAATCCTTGACTATAGAGAAGGAAAGATTTCTTATGAAGACGCAAAGAATTACTTGCCGAATTATATGCGTATAGTGTTGGAAACTTTTCTTTCATTTAAAATGGTTTTAGTCAATGATTCAATGAACGATAGGATGCCCGGACTTTCAAATCTTATTAATGAAGTTGTAAAAGAACTGAATAATGCGCCAGATGTAGTTATTGATAATATAAACAAAGATTCGGCAATAAAAAGACTTAATCATTTGAGGAGAATATCAGATTTCGAATCTCACGGTAATATGGCCAAAGTAGAAGACTTTGCATTTATAAGTGAAGAAGAGCTGAAAGTTTTTGCAAGATATTGTATTCAGGTAATCTCGTATTTGGATAACCTTCATTACAGAAGAATTAGAGGTCATTAGAATTGATAGAGGTTGAACAATTCATTGTTCATTCGGTTGCAAACTTGAAACCAAGTTCCTTTAAATCCCTAAACGTTAAGCCGTTTTGCAAGGCATCAGAAATGTATTTGTTCTTTTCAAGCGCAACCAGCAGTTTCCCTGGCCCTTTTACTTTAGATGCTTTTTCAGAAAAGTAAACGGCAGTTATCCGGGGAAATTCTTTTTGATTAACTGTGTGTACCATTTGATAGATTGTACAGCAAGTTACTTAATTATTTTTTAAACTTTTAAAAACAACTAACATGAGTTACATAGTAGTAGATGTGGAATCAGACGGACCTATTCCGCATAAATATTCGATGGTATGTTTTGGTGCAGTGGTGGTGGAACCCTCTCTTACCAAAACATTTTACGGAAAAACAAAACCGATATCAGCTTTATATGATGCAGGAGCATTGGCGGTAAGTGGCTTTACCAGGCAGGAGCATGAAACATTTGATGATCCAAAAGCAGTGATGGAACAATTTGCTGATTGGTTAGCAGATCATTCAAAGAGCCGACCGATTTTCATCAGTGACAACCCGGCATTTGACTGGCAGTGGATCAACTGGTATTTTCATACTTATCTTGAAAAGAATCCGTTTGGATTTTCGGCAAGGCGTATTGGTGACTTGTATTGCGGAATGAAAATGGATGCAGGTGTAAACAATGAATGGAAGAAAAGCCTGCGTAAAACAAGGCATGATCACAATCCATTAAACGATGCACTGGGCAATGCAGAAGCTTTACTGGCAATGAAAGCAATGGGATTAAAAATTCCGCTGCATTAAAAGCTAAATAGTAGCAATGTCGATGAAAGGATTGCGACGCAACGATGATGCCACGAAGAACTAAAGCTGGTATCAAAAAAGATCGAGAAAAAAATCAAACCATGAATTGAGTTCGTTTTTATCAGTGTATTGAGCGAAGTCGAAATATCGTGGCAAAACAAAAAACAATGAGCAAATTAAAAATAAGCGGAAAAGAATTAAGGGCCATTGGCTTGCCGGAAGGACCGGTGATAAGCGTGGCGATGAAAGTGATGGAGAAACATTACAAGCATCATACTAAAGAAGCGGCATTTGAAATATTGAAAGCAATATTAAATGCACCTGAAAATTATTTGAATGATGAAGTGCTGAAACCTATTGCTGAAAAATTAATGCCTGAGCCGGAAGCAGAAGGGATGAGTATTTCATTGAATGCTTCGGGAATACAGTTCAATGTATTTGGGCAGGAACATATTGAAGAGGGTGCAATGCATCAAATGTACCAGGCGGCAAAGTTGCCGGTGAGTGTGGCGGGTGCGTTAATGCCGGATGCACATAGCGGGTATGGGTTACCGATAGGCGGTGTGCTGGCAACGGACAACGCAGTGATTCCTTATGGTGTGGGCGTGGATATTGGTTGCAGGATGTGCCTGAGCATTTTTGATATCAATCCAAAAGAACTGACGGATAGAGAAAGTTATTTTGCAAGAGAGATCAATGAAGCGACACTCTTTGGAAGCGGCGCACAGTTTGACCGTTCGCCAGATAATGAAGTGATGGACAATGAATTGTTTTTTCAATTGCCATTGCTGAAAGGTTTGCATACAAGGGCATGGAAGCAGTTGGGTTCTTCCGGAAGTGGTAATCACTTTGTGGAGTTTGGTGTGATTGATATTGCGGAGAAAGATGCAGTGCTGGGTGTTGAAGCTGGACAATATGTTGGGCTGTTGAGTCACTCAGGCTCAAGGGCGTTGGGCGCTAATATCGCTAACCATTACACGAAAATTGCAATCAGCAAAAGACGCCTGCCACAGGATGCTAAAAACCTGGCCTGGTTGACGCTGGATGAAGAAGCCGGTATTGAATACTGGAATGCGATGAACCTGGCAGGTGATTATGCAAGTGCCTGTCACCATATCATTCATGCGAAGATTGCAAAGCAGTTGGGTCGTAAGCCAATGAAGATGGTAGAGAATCATCACAACTTTGCGTGGAAAGAAAAGTGGGAAGGCAAAGAGGTAATTGTGCATCGTAAAGGTGCCACACCTGCAGGTAAAGATGTGCTGGGGATTATCCCGGGCAGCATGACGGCGGATGGATTTATTGTAAAAGGGAAAGGTGAAGAAGCTGCGGTGAATTCTGCATCGCATGGTGCTGGAAGAAAGATGAGCCGTACAAGAGCCATGGCTTCTGTTACCGATAAACAGTTTAAAGATGAACTGAAAAAGTTTGGTGTGAAGCTGTTGGGCGGCGGCCTGGATGAATCACCTTTTGCATATAAAGACATTGAAGTGGTGATGCAAAGCCAAAAAGCTTTAGTAGATGTGGTTGGTAAGTTTACACCAAAAATTGTGAAGATGGATGGTGCTAAACACAGGAGATGGAAGAAGGACAAGACGGATGTGATGGGAGAATAAAATAAAAGAAACGGCTATCAGAAGATAGCCGTTTTGAGTTTGTATTAAAGGCTGATATTAAGGCCTGCGTTGATGAAAAGTCTGACTCCTTCTGGGTAAATAAAAATCCCGTTTTCAAAATTGCTTGGATTCTTATTGTATTCACCGCCTGCAGAAACAGTTAGATAAGTTTGATAGCTAATAAAATAGTTCATATTGATGGCTGCAGAACTGGAATTATAGAAAGTTGAATTATTATCAAGTTGTTGATATCCATTTTCTGTTCGGATATCAATGCCAATATTCGTTCTTGTATTCGGATAAATTGAATATCCATAAAACAAAAGCAGTCCGGTACTTTTCAAATCTGAATTTCCTTTTTGAGTATTTATTACCTGGCCATTTTCTAACTGTTTGTAACTATAAGCGCCGTTGCCATAAAAAAGTTTTGCAGTAAAACCATAGTCTGTTTGCCTTGTTAGACTAAGCGGCTTATGCGTATTAATTCCGGCCGATAGCAAAGCAGACTTGCCTGTTCTAACGGTTTGAAGTTTTGAGCCAGGGTTAGGGTAGTTGATATAATAGTTGGACGAAATGGACGGTGTGAGTCTTATAAATTTCTCAGTTCCTGCTGTCCTGGGGCTGTACACTGGAAAGAACAAGATATCATTCAGTGATGTGAAATAGTTGATATCACAATGATTGATTAAATTTTTTCTTTGAAGATACTCGTCCACGAACTTTAAAATATACTTTGTTCTTCTCCTTGCATCAAGGACCCTTGTATTGTTGGCCCTGTTGATGGCATTACCTAATTCATACAGGTCAGCATATGATAAGTCGCCGTTTAATTTATTATTCTCTTTTAAATCTTTGTATAACCAAAGTGCATTTTGCATGAAAGTAATGACTTCCTTTCTACCCTTTCCAATACCAATCGTAATATCGCCATTATACAAATTGATGATTTGTTTGCTTGGCGTATAAACACTGGTGTAACTATATTTACTGGATTGCAGGTTAACGGAACCATGTGCATCTAATTCAACAAAAGCATTCCCTGTATTAAACCACTTATTATTAATTCGATATTCAGGATGCAAGTTTAGATTCAAAATTTTTGCTGTTGGACTATTACTGCTGCTGGTGCTTCCTGAAAAACTCGACCATAAATAAAATGTGGATGTTTGAAGCAGTCTATCAGAGCTCTTTATAGTAGTGTACATTGCCCCCAAATTGCCATCGTATTCGCTGTATTCAGCATTGGCTACATTCGATCCTTTATTGTTATTGTAATTTCCACCACCGCCCAATGAAAAATTGAAAGCCCTGTAATGATCAATTCTAAACTTAAAATTTTTTAAAAGGGAATCTTTCTGTTGTGCAAAGTTGTTAAGAGCTAAAAAGATAAGGACTAAAAGAGGTACAATTTTTTTCATACAGTTAGTTTTAAGTGTGATGCTAAAGTATCACCACAAAATAAAACCATTTGTTAAGGTTGGCTTATAAGAATGTTAAAGCCAATTCATTTATCCTTCTGCTGTTAACTGTCCTTCTTTACCACTTAATTCATCAATGATGCTTTGGAGCCTGTTGGTTTCTCTTTGCATACTTCTTTTGCCAAGATAGAAATAAGCAAACAACATCCATGCTGCATATACAGCTATAAAGATGAGCACATTTATTATTGGCCTGTCAGTGAAGATTTCTATTACATAAATGCCCATTGCTATGTTCAGCAAAATGTAGTATACGGGCATGTTCCATTTCAATTGTTTTTTTCTTAGCTCATAATATGCTTCCCATTGTTGCAAATGTGTTGCTGGCGCTGCTGTTTCATCAATGTGCTTAATCTTTTTATAAGTGATATACATAAAAGATGCTTGCAGCAAACAGATCAGGCTTATCAGTGCCATAGCACCGTAAGTGTACCAATGCTGAAAATTCAGATTGCCAAATACGGCAAGGCATACAATGAAAATAGCGGTGAGTGTTAGGTAAACTGCTCCATGCAGTTGTGGTTTTAATAATTTCATTTTAGTAGTTTTTAAATTTTTGTTGATGGCAATGATAGCAGGCGTTTTGTCTGCTGCTGATTGTTGCCAAATATCTTTTAATGAATCAAAGTCTTGCATAGCTATTATAAATTTGAGTCAGTTGCTTTTTAATACGGTGGATCTTTACTCGTAAGTTTACTTCCGTGATGCCGGTGATGGAAGCAATTTCATCATAAGGTTTATCTTCCAGCACCAATGTTATCACCAGACGGTCTGCTTCCTGCAGTTGGCTGATACATTTATAGAGTAATTGAACTTCCTGTTCTTTTGTATTCGTTTCATCTGAAATCAATTCAGCCCGGGAGTTGTTAATGTCTATCAAATCATCTTTCTTTTTTCTTAAATGGCTTAAGCAGGTATTTACTGCAATGCGGTATATCCAGGTACTCCATTTGGCTTCTCCTCTAAACTTTTCCATGTTATTCCAAACGGTGATGAATGTTTCCTGTAACAAATCCTGTGCAAGTACTGCATCACCGGTGTAACCAAGACAAAGCTTCCTGATCCCTTCGCCAAATTCATTGTACAGTTGTGTAAAATCCTGTTGCTTGTTCATTGCGTAATGCTTGTATCAAATATAAGCTGTTGGTTAATCAAGGAAACTATCAATCTCTTTATAAAACCATTCGGGCTGGTCATACATAATAAAGTGTTTGCTATCTGCCACATGAATTACAGCATTGGGTAATTGTTTAAACTGTTGTCCAATCAATGAATAGCTGGTTTCTTTTGTTCTGTATATACTTCCTAAGACAAGTACCGGTGATGTGATCTTTGCAATGTCACTTCTCAGATCAGTTGTAGCCAGTTCAATAAAGGTTAAAGCCAATGTTCGTTTATCGCTCTTGTATTGCTAGGTGGCTATCTGCCTTG
>CAZDHQ010000143.1:0-8616 GCA_964505135.1 uncultured Ferruginibacter sp. | reverse complement strand
AACAGATGAGTTGAATAATATCAGCGCATATATTAATGCTGTGTTTATTCTTGGTGGTTGTTTTGGAGGTGTAATATGTGGTATAGTAAGTGATAAGCTAGGTCGAAAAAAAGGTTTGATCATTGCAACTGCCTCATACGGGATTTTTACACTTTTAACCGGTTACATGCCAAACTGGTGGGCTGTTGTCATCTGTAGGTTTATAAGCGGTTTTGGATTAGGAGGTGTATTGGTAACAACTACCACGTTAATGATGGAAGAATGGCCTATAAAAACAAGAGCATTGTTCATGGGCTTTCTATCCATATCAATTCCCATCGGGATTTTTTCTGCAGGCCTTATCGACTACTTTGTTTCTTCATGGCGACAAGGTTTCATGGTAGGGTTATTTCCAATTGCCATTGTATTAGTTGCTGCATGGAGGCTAAAAGAATCTGAACAATGGTTAAGCAATAAAGAAAAAGAAGTAATCAATGCACAAACGAAAGGATCCCTGTTTGCATTGGAGCACCGCAGCCGCCTGTTGCTTGGCTCCATCATTTTTGGTTCCATGCTTATTGGATTGTGGGCTATTTTTTCCTGGTTACCTACATGGATACAATCCCTGGTGACAACTGGAGATGCACAAAAAGAAAGAGGCCTCAGCATGATGATGCTTGGTATGGGTGGTTTAACAGGCGGTTTCTTATCAGGGTGGCTAATTAATGCTATTGGCGCTAAGCGGTCGTTGCTGCTTTGTTATGCTGTATGTGCTGTAGCATCATTTGTTTTATTCACTTCCAATGATGTATTCACATCTGCTGTATACGTAGAAATATTATTTATAGCATTATTCTTTGGTGCAAGCCAGGGAGTATTATCAGTATATATACCAGATTTATTCCCGGTAGATGTAAGGGGGACTGCAACGGGCTTCTGTTTTAACACAGGTCGTGTATTGACGGCCATAGCAGTATTATTTGTTGGTGTGTTGGTAGTTGAATTAGGCGGTTATGGAAAATCGTTGACTATTTTTTCGCTGGTGTTTTTGATAGGATTAATAGCCACTTTTTTTGCGCCAGCAGTGATACAAAATAATTCAAAAGACTAAATGAAAACAATATTAATCCTACTTAAAAATTAGCTTATGTTTAAAACAGCCCTGGCATTGTTGACAATCGTACTAATTACAAGTACCTGTGCCACCAGTAATTCAAGCAATGAAGAAATGATCAATCTCATTTCTTCTGTTCAGAAAACTGAGTACAGCGAGAAAAATGATTTTTGCCCTGAGGCACAAATCGCTTATTACGAAAATGCGGCTAAAACAAACCTTAACCCGAGTGCAGTGAACGAAGCTAATTTCAATAAAGCAACCGCCTTTCTAAAATTGGGCAATGAATTAAATGCTATTTCAGTTTTGGAAGACTTACTGGGCAAAACAGCTCCTTACGAAAGAAACAACATGAATGTACTCATGAGAGAATTGGCAATTTCTTACATGAGACTCGGTGAAAAAACGAATTGTGTCCGTAATCATGGTGCTGCCTCCTGCATATTCCCGATTAAAGATGAAGGAATTCACAGCGACAAAACAGGGTCCGAAAAAGCTGCTGCCATGTTTGCAAAAATTCTGGAACAAAATCCGGGAGATTTAGAATCCAGGTGGCTTTTGAACATTGCATACATGACCATGGGTACATACCCCAGGCTGGTCCCTGAACAATATTTGATACCAGGTTTGGATGAGGAAAATAATTCAGGCCTGGTAAAACCTTTTATTGATGTGGCTATTAACATGGGACTTAATACAAAGAATATGGCAGGCGGAAGTATCGTAGATGATTTTAATAATGATGGATACCTTGACCTAATTACATCCTCAATGGATTTAAAAGAAAATATGCACTACTGTAGGAATAACAGTAATGGCACATTTACTGATATATCTGGAGCATCAGGTTTACAAAAGTTTACTGGTGGCCTTAGTATGATGCAAACCGATTACAATAATGATGGGCTGAAAGATATTTTTGTTTTAAGAGGGGGTTGGAAAAGAGAGTTTGGCAAAGAACCCAATTCTCTTCTACGCAACAATGGAGATGGCACGTTTACAGATGTTACAAAAGAAGCAGGGCTGCTTTCATTCCATCCCACACAAACAGCTACCTGGAACGATTTTAATAATGACGGATGGCTGGATGTTTTTATTGGAAATGAGTCTGCTGCTCACGGTGACTACGATGATGATAATGCCTGTGAATTGTATATAAATAATAAAAACGGCACCTTCACAAATATCGCTCTAGAAAGTAAAACTAATATTAAAGCATATGTGAAAGGTGTTACATCAGGAGATTATGACAATGACGGATGGGTAGATATTTTTATTTCTACCATGCAAAACAGGAAATTTTTATTAAAAAATCTTGGTAGTAACAATGGCAGTATTTCCTTTAAAGATGTGACCCTTGAAACTGGATTAGGCGTATGTAATGTCAATACCTTTCCAACCTGGTTTTGGGATTACGACAATGATGGCTGGTTGGATATTTTTGTTTCCAACTACCAGTTTAATACTTCACTTGCATGGTATGCTGCAGCAGAGGCTTTGCATTTACGCCCCAGTCCTGCTTCCCACCAATTTCTTTTCAGAAACAATCATGATGGCACGTTTAAAGATGTATCAGATGAGGTAGGATTAAATAAAGTAGCCTTCGCAATGGGTGCCAATTTCGGCGATATTGATAATGATGGTTATCCTGATATCTACCTGGGCACAGGCAATCCGCAATACCAATCTCTGGTACCAAATAAGATGTTCAAGAACATGGGCGGTAACCAGTTTGCTGATGTTACTTCTGCTGCACGGGTGGGCAATCTTCAGAAAGGCCATGGCGTATCCTTTTGCGATCTGGATAATGATGGCGATGAAGACATCTACATTGAAATGGGTGGCGCATATGTGGGTGATGCCTACGACAATTCTTTATACATCAATCCTGGTCAAAACAGTAATCACTGGATTAATTTAAAATTAGAAGGTGTACAGTCCAATAAAGCTGCGATTGGTGCAAGAATAAAAGTAACGTTCAAAGAAAACGGAGTTACAAGGTGTGTATTCAAGGAGGTAAATTCTGGCGGGAGCTTCGGCTCTAATCCATTGGTGCAACACATTGGCGTGGGTGCTGCAACAGCAATAGAAAGCGTAGAAGTAAAATGGCCAGTGTCACATAAAACGCAGGTGTTTAAGAATATTCAGCCTGGTGATTATGTTTCAATAACAGAGGGCAATGATAATTGCAGTAAGAAGGTGTTGAACAAAATCAATTTCCTGAGCACGGATAAAACAAAAATTGGTTGCACACCAAACTAAGCATTACAAAAAGAATTTATGGCACACATCAAAGTTGAAGAGAATGTTCCGGGGATAAGAAGCCTGGTTTTATTCAGGCCTGAAACAGGCAAGTCATTGTATGAATTAGCGCAGGTGTTGTTAAGAGGCGATTCAACATTGTCAGAAGCAGAAAGAGAATTGATTGCGGCTTATGTTTCATATAGGAACCAATGTGTGTTTTGTTATAGCAGTCATGCAGCTGCAGCAAGATGCCTGTATGGTGATGAAAGATATGTGGTGGATGAAGTGTTAGGAGATATGAACAAGGCCAATGTGAGTGATAAGATGAAAGCATTACTAAATATTGCAGGCAAAGTGCAGATACTTGGTAAAGAAGTAAAGCAGGAAGATATAGATGCAGCAAGAGCTGTAGGCGCAACAGATAAAGAAATACATGATGCTGTATTGATAGCAGCATCTTTCTCAATGTTCAACAGGTACGTAGATGGGCTGGCAAGCTTAACACCAACAGATCCTGCTGTGTATGAAGAAATGGGTAAGCGTATGGCGAAAGGATATGTTCCTCCAACTCCTAAAACAGATTAATAAAACTCAAAAACTACTTCCCGGTAGTAATAGCTCCAGGTTGTGGAGACGGGAATTAATAAAATGAAAATATTAACTGAACCAATTGGCAGCGTGCCACGTCCGCAATACCTGGTGGATGCACTCAACGCATATAGCCAGCAACAAATAGATGCAGCTGCATTTGATGAAGCTTGTAATAGGGCATTAAAAGATACCATAGAAAGGTTTGAAGCAACCGGATCGCCGGTGATATCAGATGGCGAGCAAACCAAGCCAAGCTTTGTTACTTATCCATTAACAGGCTTTGCAAACTTAGCCCCTGAAGGTGTAGTAATTCCTTTTGAAGACGGACATACAAGAAGACTGCCTGTGATTACTGCAGGACCTTTTCATTATGGTGCATTTGCAAACAGCTACCTGGAGAAAGCAAAACAGTTTACAAAACTTCCAATAAAGCAGGCTGTGATTTCTGCTTCTGCCATCAGTCTTTTATACCCTTCACAAAACATAGAAGGCTATTCCAGGGAGCAGTTTATGCAGGATTTAATTAACGATGCGGTAGCGGATATCAGGAAGAGTTTACATAGTGGTGCATACAATGTACAAATTGATTTTACAGAAGCAAGGCTTGCGTTAAAGCTGGACCCTGGCGGTGGTTTACTTCAAATGTTTATTGATTTAAACAACCAGGTGCTGTCTTCTTTTTCAGAAGAAGAAAGAAAAAAGATCGGTGTTCATTCCTGCCCTGGTGGAGATCATGATTCTACGCACAGTGCAGACGTTGATTATGATTTACTGCTGCCAAAATTATTTCAATTGAAAGCTGGCAGTTTTTACCTGGAATATGCGGCAGAAAAAAACAAGCGTCACGTACTGGAATCAATAAAGAAAAATCTACAGCCTGGTCAGCGTATTTTTTTGGGTGTAACCAATGTATTAGATCCAAGAATTGAAACTGCAGAGGAAGTAAAAGAATTGATTCTTGAAGCACTCGACATCATTCCTACCGAACAATTTGGAACAACTGATGACTGTGGATTTTCACCTTTTGCTGATGACAGATCTACATCAAGAGACATTGCATTTGCTAAAATAAAAGCAAGAGTAGACGGAACATTATTAGCTGAAAAGAAACTTTCTTAAAACTATTGTTATGCCACATATTGATTTACAAAATGATTTCCCGGGCATGAGAAGCCTGGTAGCTTATAGCCCGGAAACAGCAGCGCCTATGAGCGTATTGGCTGAAATTTTATTAAGAAGCGATGAAGGACTTACAAGGGCAGAAAGAGAATTGATCGGTACATATGTTTCTCATCTCAATGACTGTTTTTACTGTAATCATTCTCATGCTGCTATTGCCTGCATTTACTTAAACAACGACAGTGAATTAGTAAACCAGGTTAGAAGAGATTACACAAAAGCAAACATCAGCGATAAACTAAAAGCACTTTTGGCAGTAGCTGCAAAAGTGCAGCAGGGCGGCAAGTTTGTTACTGCTGAAGACGTTGCTATTGCCAAAGCCAATGGCGCAACAGATAAAGACATTCATGATACAGTATTGATTGCAGCAGCATTCTGCATGTTCAATAGATATGTAGATGGATTGGCTACGACTACTCCAACAGATATGTCTTCTTATCCATTAAGAGCAAAACAGGTAGCAGAGAAAGGCTACGGCGATCACATCGTAAAAGAAAAACAACCAGCATAAATCATTTCAATTTTACCAAATCCAAAACATAATACATCACACAACAAAAACAATTTCCAAAACAAACAATTTCAATGAGAAAATTTATAAACAAAACACTGCTCTTCCTCTGTGTACTATCAATACCAGGATTACTGCATGCGCAGGACAGATCCATCAGCGGAAAAATTACCGATGTAAATAACAACCCGATCCAGGGTGTTACCATTGCTGTAAAAAAATCTAACATCGCCACAGCTACAGATGCTGATGGAAAATTTAAACTAACGGTGCCGAATAATGCAGAACTGAGCATTAGTGCTGCAGGGTACAAAACACAAACTGTACAGGCCAGCGATGATGTACAGGTAAAACTGCAAGTGGATGCTGCAAGATTGGATGAGGTAGTAGTAACAGGTCTTGCTACTACAGTGAAAAGACAAAACCTGGCCAATGCGGTGGCAACCATTTCAGGAAAAGAACTAAGTGGCATTGCGCCGGCACAAACTTTTGATGCAGCCATCAATGGGAAAATTCCGGGCGCTTACATTAATGCAAGCACAGGAGCTCCCGGTGGTGGCGTGTCTGTAAAACTGAGAGGTGTTACTTCTATTTATGGTAATACACAACCATTGTATGTGGTAGATGGAGTGTTCATGGATAACAGCGCTACCTCCGGTGGATTAAATGCAGTAACGTTGGCCGCTACTGGTGGTAATTCATCTAACCAGGATAACCCGTCTAACCGTATTGCTGATTTAAGATCAGAGGATATTGCCAATATCGAAATCTTAAAAGGCGCTTCTGCATCTGCTATCTATGGTTCTAAAGCCGCTGCTGGTGTTATCATCATCACTACCAAACGAGGAAAGAGTGGCAAAACCAATATCAGCGTTTCACAGGATGTAGGTTATGTGAAAGTAAGAAAGCTGTTGGGCACAAGACCACTCACAGAAGATATTGTAGCACACCAGGGATGGGATGTAGCGGAATATAAAGCCGCTGTTGCCGCCGGAAAAATTTATAACTATGAAAAAGAAATGTACGGTGAAACCGGCCTCACCAGGAATACGGTATTGAGCATGAATGGTGGTGGCGAAAAAACAAGTTTTTATTTTTCTGCCGGAACAAAGAAAGAAGATGGTATCATCAAAAGAACGGGGTATAGTAATAACAGCCTTCGTTTAAATATCGATCATAAGATAAATGATAACATTAAAATTGGTGTAAGCACTAACTATATCAATTCTTCTGCTGACAGGGGTTTATCAGGTAATGACAATGCAGGTATCACATTTGGTATTGCATTATCATCCACACCTTCTTTCACAGAATTGCATCCTGATGCGAATGGTAATTATCCAAAAAATAAATATGCATCATCTAACCCAATTGAAACAAGGGACAAGATGATCAACAATGAAAGTGTGAATCGTTTTGTTACCGGTGTTAATCTGGACGCAACTTTATACAGGGCAAAAACATCTACTACCCGATTTATTGCACGTGGCGGATTTGACTTCTACAACCTGCAAACAACTGCACTCTTTCCAGGTACACTGCAATTCCAGGAAGTAAACAAAGGAACATCTATCCAGGGCTTCACCAAAAATTTGAATACCAATTTCATTTTTTCTTTGGTGAATACATTCACTCCTTCTGATAAGTTAGCCTTTACAACATCTGCTGGTACTACACAGGAAACAGGTGATTTTAATAACCTATTGAATGTAGCTACGCAGGTAATATCAGGTCAGTCAAACGTAGACCAGGCCGGCGCCTTAACAGCTACACAGTTTAGAACTAAGAATAAAGATAATGGCATTTTTGTTCAGGAAGAGGTAAACATCAATGATGTGCTCAACGTGAACGCAGGCATTCGTTTCGACAGGTCATCTAACAACGGTGATGTATCAAAATTTTATTCTTTCCCCAAAGCTGGTGTTTCATTGAACCTAACCAAACTCGGTATTGCTAAAAATATTTTTGACAACTTAAAAATAAGAAGTGCTTATGGCCAGGCGGGTAACTTCCCTGCTTATGGAAGTAAGTTTACATCGTTGGTTGTTTCTAACATTGAAGGCCTGCCAGGTTCTGTAGTGAGCACTCAACGTGGTGAAGCTGGTATTAAACCAGAACGCCAGACAGAGTTTGAGGCTGGTATCGATTTCAGTATTCTGAAAGGAAGGCTGGGCATTGAAGCTACTTTCTACAATAAAAAAGTGTTCGACTTTTTATTGCTGGATAGAGTTTCCGCTTCATCAGGTTTCTCAACACAATGGGTGAATGCCGGAGACTTGCGCAACCGTGGTGTTGAAATTGGTTTAAATGCAGTACCTGTTGCAACCAAGAAAATCAAATGGAATACCTCCGTTAATTTTTGGATGAACAGGAGTAAGGTTACAAGATTATCCACTGGTCCGGTGCAGTTAGGTTCATTGGCTGGTGTGTTGCTCGGCACTTTCCAGATTGAAGAAGGAAAATCAGCAACGCAGATAATTGGATTGACAGATGATGTTGTGCAAGGTCCGCCAATTAAAGTGTGGGGCGACCAGGAACCAAAATTCCAAATGAACAGTTTTAATGAAATTACTTTTGATAACCGGTTAAGTTTCCGCATGTTGGTGCATTGGAAAAATGGTGGACAGAATGTAGTGTTCACTAACCTGCAAAGTGATTTTGGAGGCACCAGCCCAGACTGGGATGCAGATGCAAACGGTAACCATGTGCCAGATGGTCTTGATAGGATCATGAAGATTGGTTCATCAGCGGTTAACTCTGTAAAAACTTCTACTTACCTGCGTTTCAGGGAAATTGGTTTGTATTATTCATTCAATAAGCTACCGGTTAATTTTGTAAGAAGTATACAGATTGGTGCTTCACTAAACAATTACATCACCATCACCAAGTATCCAAGTTACGATCCTGAGGTTTCCAACTTTGGTGCAGGATTTTCTTCAGGTTTGGATGTGCTGCCTTATCCAGCTTCCAAACGTGCAGCCTTACACTTAACTGTTAA
>CAZDHQ010000142.1:0-8626 GCA_964505135.1 uncultured Ferruginibacter sp. | reverse complement strand
TATCCATCAGCACCACGTACAGGTGATACACCGTTGGAAGACCTGCAGGAAAAAAGCGAACGCATGCGCAAGCGGTTGGAAAATATCGGTGAAGTGAATCCAACAGCGATTGAAGCGTACACTGAAATGAAGAAGCGTTATGAGTTTATCCTGGAACAAAAGAATGATTTGGTAACGGCTAAGGATAGCCTGATGCAAACCATACAGGAAGTGGAAGCCACTGCCAACCAGCAATTCCTTGATACCTTCAACAGGGTAAGAGAGAATTTCCAGAAAGTATTTAAGGCATTGTTTACAGACGATGATACCGCAGATATGATTTTGGTGGATCCGGAAAACCTGGCTGAGACTGCAATTGATATTGTGGCTAAACCAAAAGGAAAACGTCCATCATCCATTGGCCAGTTGAGTGGGGGAGAGAAGACATTAACAGCAACCGCTTTGTTG
This sequence comes from uncultured Ferruginibacter sp., assembly GCA_964505135.1. Lineage (GTDB taxonomy): Bacteria > Bacteroidota > Bacteroidia > Chitinophagales > Chitinophagaceae > Ferruginibacter. The sequence goes on along the minus strand of CAZDHQ010000142.1, from coordinate 8,179 downwards.
TTTGCTATCTACTTAATCAAGCCGGCACCATTCTGTATTTTGGATGAGGTGGATGCACCGCTGGATGATGCCAACGTAGGTAAGTTTACGAAGATGATCAAGCAGTTTAGTGAGAACAGCCAGTTCATTATTGTGACGCACAACAAGCAAACCATGAGTGCTGTGGATGTGATCTATGGTGTAACCATGCAGGAAGCAGGTGTGAGTAAATTGGTGCCTGTAGATTTTAGGAGTTTGAGTAATTAGTCTTTATCAAAACCAACATAGCTTTGAATGCCGGGTGAGAGCCCGGCATTTTTGCGGTCGGGGCGCTCTTAGCGACCTGAACGATAATTTGAATCGGAATCATTAAATTTGGTAATAAAGTTAACAAATGAGCAGGCAATCTATCATAGAACGAACAATTAATGCGATCAATCGACTGCCTGAATATAAGGCAGAAGAGATCTCCGACTTTGCAGATTTCGTAATGAAACGTTACGAAGAAGACCAATTGGCAAGGGGAATTCAAAATTTAGTTGCCGAAAGTGATTCCTTCGAATTTTTACAAACAGAAGAGGACTTGTATACACTTGCGGATTTAAAAGAAGTTTATCATGGCAAAAGGTGATATTGTCTTAGTTACATTTCCTTTTACCGACTTAAGCGGAACTAAACTGCGGCCAACTGTCGTACTTTTTGAAACGAGTCTTGATCTTACACTAAGTTTTATTACTACCCAAACAGCATGGCAGGAACCAACTGATGTTTTACTACATCCATCTTCACTTAATGGCCTAAGAAAATCGTCTCTTATTCGCACAAACAAAATAGCAACACTTGACAGATCACTGGCACAAGGGCTTTTGGGTAGATTAAATCAAGCAGAAATTGTTCAACTTGACAGTAAGCTCAAAATATTACTGCAATTGCCTTAATGAATGATATAAGCAGGTTATCTCTTGTATTCACTATTTTTAAAAAGCTATCATCTTTGCCTAAACATGAAATATAACCTGCTTTACATAACCAGTTTCGATGGCCATCAAACCCCCATCTACCAATGGCTTCCGCCATCATCTCCCAAAGCCATCATCCACATCATTCATGGTCTGCAGGAGCATGCGTGGCGTTACACACATGTAGCAGAAACGCTGGTGCAAAATGGATATGCAGTATATGCACATGATAACCGGGGGCATGGTGCTGCTGCAAAAGTATTGGGTGATGCTGCTGGCAATACAGTGGCTGCAGATAAAATTGTATGGGCCTCAGCATAAGAGTAAGATCTTCAATCAAATTTTATTAAAGAAATTCAACCAGCCCTTTCAACCGGTAAGAACAAAATTTGACTGGCTCAGCCGTGATGAAGCAATAGTAGACAAAGCAATGCAGGATAAACTGATGGGCTTTGATTGTACGTCTTCTTTTTATTATTCACTTACCAAGGGAGTGAAAGATATTTTTAAAAGAGAAAATATTCAAACCATTCCAAAAGAGATTCCGGTTTATATTTTCTCAGGCGATAAAGATCCGGCTGGACTTTTAGGCAGAGGCGTAACTCAATTATACAATAACTGGAAAGCCGCCGGCGTGAAGGATATCACATTCAAACTCTATCCCAATGGGCGGCATGAAATGCTGAATGAGATTAACAGGGATGAAGTGATGAATGATTTATTAGTTTGGATTGAGAAGTGTTTATAAATCAGGCTCAAATTTTATACCTTTAGGGCCGCTAAAAAACAACCATTTAACCAGCCAACCATGAGAAAGTTTTTACCTGTTTTTGTTTTAATATGCTTCACGTATAAACAATCAACTGCTCAGTTATCCCTCGATCACATACTTGATTCCGGCGTCCTCATTACAGGCGGCATTAATTCAATTGCATATTACAATGCAGTGAGTGATGGAAAGGGCGGTGCAATCATTTTATATCAGAAGAATACCAACCTGGACACAATATTTGCACAACGCATCTCCAGTGATGGAAAACTGATGTGGGGCACAACGCTTAACCCAAAAATTGCTGCTACCAAGAATAACACCAGCAACAGTTCGGCCTTTCTAATTGATGTAATAAGCGATACTAAAGGAGGCATCTTTTTCTCTTACATGGAAGAAGGCATAGACCAAAATTCTAATTTGCTTTTTGAAAGTTATATCCAGCATATTGATAGCAATGGAACCAATTTGATTGCAAACAATGGTGTTAAAATAATCCCCAAGAACTATTCCGTAAAATATGCGATGATTGTATCAGACGGAGGTTCGGGTGTAATCGCAACATGGGAAGAACAGCTCTACGATTATGAGAAATCACGCAATTCAAATTCCGAAATTTTTGCTCAAAAATATAATTCTTTAGGAGTGCCGCAGTGGGTAAACGGCGGAGTGCAGGTTTGTTCAGGCAATGGCTTAAGAATGGCTCCGGTAATAAGTTCTGATGGTAACAATGGTGCTGTTATTGTTTTTGAAGATTCCCGTAACTGTATTCCCGCAGACAGTTTATATAATACAGATATTTATGCTCAAAGGATTGACAATAATGGAAATTTAAAATGGACAGCGAATGGATTACCTGTTTCCTTGAAAGCAGGCAATCAATCTCCATGGGAAGTATTTATGCAGCCAAACAAAAATAATTTTTCAATCAGTTATTCCACTTATGTCACCTCTCCACGCTATTACGACACTGATATAAATGTGCAGCAGTTAAATATAAATGGGATGAGAACCTGGTCAGCCAATGGAATAAGGTTAGACACATTACTTGACGATGGAAATTTTGAAAAGCTCAAAATAAAAAGCGATGGTAAAGGAGGAGTGGTAGCATTCTGGGGAAAATATAAATATGTCTCTAACGATGTGTATGACTATTCCCTTATCCAAAGAATTGACTCTGCTACAGGAAATTTATTATGGCCCTCATCAAAAATTAATTTGATTAACGATCCAAAGGAGTACTCATTTGCAAATGATTTAATAAGTGATGCAGCTGGTAACCTTATTTTTTCTGTGTTGCCATATAATGATACGGCAGGTTATTCGAGGTTACAAAAAATAAATACTTCGGGTACCGCACAATGGGGTCCTGGTGGAAAAGACTATTGGTTTGTAGCCGATATGTTAGTGCCACAGGCTGATGGATCAATCATTGCTATTTCGAATGAGATTACCACCAGTGACGGAACCTTAGATTACTCAAATATTGCTGCTTATAAAATTGACAGCAATGGAGTTCCAGTTTGGCGTACAGCTCCATTTAAAACACTGATGGATGGTGATTGGAATGATCCTTCCATTTGGGAAGCAGGCGTTGTGCCTGCCGAAAATTCAAATGTTGTAGTAGCTAATAATATTTTAATTTCAGCAGACGTAGTTTGTAATTCTCTCAAAATATCGCCAGGCGGAAAAGTTACAGTGGCGAATGGAATACATCTTACTGTTTTGCATTAATCATTCACATACAATGCTCAACTGCCCAAAAATTATTGTTTAGCAGTGCCCGAAACCTGGATCAGCCTCGCCGTTAAATCAGGATCTTTTTCAAATGTATCAAACGGAAACATCGGCCGCTTGATTCTTTTATAAGGCAGGTGTATGATGTCCTGGTCAACACCACCGGGTGTAAGCGCCATCACCCATGCAGCTTGCATATCATATAATTCAGGTTGCAGGTAGCCGATCTTTACAATCACAATATCCGTCTTGCGTGGATGTAATCCGAGTTTGGTAAAATCGATTTCATTATGGTATGGTTTCCGCTTTTGCGTGAGTATGGTATGTATGCTGCCGATCTTTACAGACACTTCTACTGCTGCATCTTTATCACCTTTTACGATAGACTCTACCATGCCTTTGACATGAACTGGTGGAGAAAAACGGGCATCTACTTTAGCGCCTGCATAGCCATCCACCATTTTGCCCACACCCACCTGCATTGCCTGCTGTACCAATTCCGGTGCCGGTAGTGATGCATAGATGACAGAAGGGCCGCTGCTGTCTTTGAATGCAGGGTGATTGATCAGCTTGTTCAATGTCCAGCTTACATCACCAGCACCACCAGCAGTAGGATTATCTCCCATATCGCTGATAAAAAATGGATGTTGATTGCTGTGCAAGGCACTATCTATACTTTGTTCCCACGAAAAGGTAGGAGCCACAAAAGCGAATTGATTTCTTGCATCCCAAAAGCGATGCGCCAATTGTTCTGCATTTTGCCTTACGGTTTTTTCATCATCACCTGTTACCATTACCACTGCATGGTTGCGTGGCTCATCGGCCCAGGCATAACCAATCCAAATAGCTGCATCTACAATGCCGGCTTGTTTAGATGCAGGTAACACTGCCGCATACACGCTTTTTCCTGGATCAATACGGGTGCTTGTTTTTTCGCCGGGTAATAAAATGGGCACAGGTATCCAGGCTTTGAATGCTGGTTTGCCTTTACCGTTTTCAATTCGTTCCAATAAATTTTCTACAGCCCGCTGCTTTGTTTCCATTGCATCTTCATGCGGCGCCATACGATAGCAGGTAATAAGATCTGTATTCTCAGCCAGCGTTTCAGACACATTTCCATGTAAATCCATGGAGGTAGAGATGATGGTATTGTATCCGACAACAGCTCTTATCCTTTTTATCATGTCACCTTCCGGATCATCGAGCCCCTGTACACTCATGGCGCCATGGATATCAAAATACAATCCATCATAAGGAAGATGCAGCTTTAATGAATCCAGCATTTTACCCACCAGTGATTCGTAAGCTTCCTTTGTAACTGCGCCACCTGGTAGGGAATGTCCATCTACAGTTGGTATCCATTCTGCTCTTTTACGCAATGGGGAATCAGCTGCAAAAAAAGGGAAGTAATCTAAAATTGCTTTACCGTAGTTGGCGTGAAAGGCTGCTTCCTCTGTTACAGCCGGAGAAAAGGTGCTGGACTCTATCGCCAATCCTGCAATCGCAATTCTTGGAAGTGATTTCTTTTTTTCCTGGCAGGATATCAAAACAACTGCGGTATAAACCAGCAGTAACAGGCAGGTCTTAGTTTTCTTCATGCTTTAAATTTAAGCAGTTTAATTTTTGAACGATTAACGAGAAGGTATTATTTATTTTATTAGCTTACCGCCTCATTCACCATTTACTAATAGCTTATGTCTCAACCAGCAACTTCCCCTCGTCTCTATTCACTTGATGCACTTCGTGGATTCGATATGTTTTGGATCATGGGTGCCGAAGAAATTTTTCATGCAATGTCAAAGGCAACCGGCTCATCATTTTGGGGGGGCATTGCCGAAGAGCTAACACATCCTGCATGGCATGGATTTCATTTTTATGATTTGATATTTCCTATGTTTCTTTTTATTGCTGGCGCAGCCACACCTTACTCTGTTGGTCGTGAAATGGAAAAAGGAAAAAGCAGGAATGAATTATTGATCCGTGTAATTAAAAGAGGATTGATACTGGTGTTGCTGGGTATTATTTATAACAATGGACTGGTGATAAAGCCAATCAGTGAAATCCGCTTTGGTAGTGTGTTAGGGAGGATTGGCCTGGCTTATATGTTTGCTAATATTATTTACCTCTTTTTTAAACAGCGGGGACAGATTATCTGGTTTATATCGATCTTAATTGGCTACTGGCTTTTATTGAAATTTACTTCTTCACCAGGGCATGCCCATGGAGATCTAACCATGGAAGGAAACTTTGCTTCTTATGTTGATCGCCATATTATTCCGGGAAGATTATACCTTGGCATTTCAGATCCCGAGGGATTGGTTTCCTGCATTCCTGCCATCAGTACAGGTTTGCTGGGTATTATGGCAGGTAATTATTTAAAGCATGGTACGCATACAGGCCAAAAGAAAGCGCTTTATTTATTTTCAGCCGGCGTGATTTCTGTTATTCTTGCTCATATCTGGAACCTTGATTTTCCTATCAATAAAAATCTTTGGACGAGTTCTTTTGTATTGAATGTGGGAGGATACAGTCTCTGCTTATTGGGGACCTTCTACTATATCATTGATGTATTGGGCTATCAAAAATGGGCTTTCTTTTTTAAGGTAATTGGAATGAACTCCATTTTGATTTACATGTCTGAGCGTTTTATTGACTGGAATTATTCTAACAATGCATTTTTTAAATGGGTGGGGCAGTTAATTGGCAATCCGTTTAACCTGGTAGCAATGGCTATTTGTTACGTGTTGTTGAAATGGGCCTTCCTTTATTTTATGTATAAAAAGAAAGTATTCCTTCGTGTATAAGTAAATGATCTTGTATCCATCAAAATGAAATATGCAATAAGGTATTTTCTCGTTATCGTTTTTATATCGATAATATTTTCTTTGCCTGCCCAGCAATTGCATGTGCCGCTGGGTGGAAATGCATGGGTGCATGCAGTCAACAAAAAAGATGCTGCAATTATTACTGACAGCGGTTTAATGAATTGGCAAAACAAAGAAACTGTTATCAGCACTTATATTTATTTTAATAAGAAAGGATCTCTTTCAATTTCTCCTGGTTTTAAAGTGCCAACCGGAACAAGCCGTATTAAGATTATGGTTAATGGTGAGGGAAAAGAATTGTTGGTAAAAAGTAATGTGAATGATTACAGTTGTTTAACCTGGAAGCTGGAGCATGAAGGCTATATCAGGATAGACTTACAAGGCATCAGCAGAACAGGAAATGAATTTGCAGGAATAAAAGAATTGGTTATTAAAGGTGATGTTATAAATGATTCTACAGCCTTTGTAAAAAATAATGATGACAATTATTTTTACTGGGGTAGAAGAGGGCCATCTGTTCATTTGAATTATGTATTACCTGACACAACTAATAATATTGAATGGTTTTACAATGAAGTAACTGTTCCTAAAGGCAATGATGTAATTGGGTCATTTTTTATGGCCAATGGTTTTGGAGAAGGTTATTTTGGGATGCAGGTGAATTCCGAAACTGAACGAAGAATTTTATTTTCTATTTGGAGTCCATTTGAAACGGATGATCCTGCTGCTATACCGGAAGATAAAAAGATCATCATGGTAAAAAAAGGAAAAGATGTTTACAATGGTGAGTTTGGCAATGAAGGTGCAGGAGGGCAAAGTTTTTTAAAATACAATTGGAAAGCAGGCAATACTTATAAATTCTTACTAAGAGCAAAACCTGTTGAAAATAACTATACTAATTACACCGCTTATTTTTATGCAACTGATTTAAAAAAGTGGTTGCTGATAGCCAGTTTTAACCGGCCTGTCACACATACTTATCTTACAAGATTGCATTCTTTTTTAGAAAATTTTGAACCGGTAACGGGGAACATTACTCGAAAAGCATTCTACCATAATCAATGGATTAGGACTAATGGAGGCCAATGGGAGGCAATCAACCAGGCTGTATTTACGGCAGATGCAACCGCAAGAAAAAGATTTAGATTAGATTACAGTGGTGGTGTTGCTGCAAACCAATTTTATTTACGCAATGCCGGTTTTTTTAATGACCGAACTGCTATTAAAACCAAGTTTCAAATTAAGCCTTTTATAAAGCCTCCTTCAATTAACTTCAACCAACTTGAAAAGTTAATTGAGTAATCAGACGGCACTTTCTTTCAACTGATTGGTTCCGGGCAATAATGATTGCATTTGTTCCAGGTATTCCTGTCTCACCACTTTAGCAGTTTTATGTTCACCTGTATGACTCCAGCCGGGCGGCATTACCAAATAGAGTAGTTTATTTTTTATGCCTGGTGCTTTGTAAACGTCTTTTGCCAATGCTACTATTTCTCCAAAATACACATCCCAAAAATTGTGAGGATTCATTGCCCTTGTAATGCCGTACTCTGGTGGCATATCATCTTTTTCATGATGCAGTGTACCAAATACCCTGTCCCAAATATTTAGCAGGTTACAAAAATTAGTATCCATATACATTGGGTTCTTTGCATGATGAACCCTATGGTGAGATGGTGTTAATATAAAATGACGCATAAAACCAAGCCGGCCATCTTTCATAATATTTTCTCCTACATGTATAAATGCACCCCAGGTACCATCGATAAACATAATAAAAAATAGCAGTGCCGGGTGTACGCCCAGAATAATACAGATAGAAGTGCGTATTACATCTGCATAGGGGCCTTCTAAAAAGAAATGAGCATAAGTAACAGAAAGATTCATGGCATCTGGTGCATGATGTGTTG
>CAZDHQ010000141.1:0-8640 GCA_964505135.1 uncultured Ferruginibacter sp. | reverse complement strand
AGTTGATCAGCTCGCCTTTCCATATCTTTCCTTCATTAAGGCCCCTCCAAATATCTTCTCTTACCACGGGATCCCAAATCTCAAGACTTATATTTCTAAAATTATTTTCTGCTTCTTCTTTCCTGTTAAGACCGTTTATATCGCAGAACTTTTTATTTACATGATTTACTTTCCCTTCGGCATCAAATATCATTACAATAGCAGACTGGTCAAGCGCAAACTTGTAATCCGCTACTTCTTTATACAAAGATTCAATAGCAATTTCTTTTTCCTTTCTTCCCGTTACATCACTTTGAATGGCGATATAACTGGTGATATCACCCGTTTCGTCATGAATTGGTTTGACACTAATCATGGCCCAATACGCAGAGCCATCCTTGCGATAGCAAACAAGTTCCTCTACTACCGATTCTCCTTTAAATAAGTTCTCTTCAATTTTCTTGATTAATCTCCTGTCTGTAAGCGGTCCAAAAAATAGTTCTGTGGTTTTACCTTTCACCTCATCGAGTATATAACCAGTAATATTTGTAAACCCATCATTTACCCAATCAATCCGTGCATCTTTATTACCAATTACTACAGCTTCATCTATTTGAGAAACAATTCTCGCCAATAATTTAGTTTGCTGATCAGCTCTTGAACTATTGATTTGTTCTTCGGTAAGGTATTTTTGTATGTGAAGATTAAACGCTTTTAACTGGTACCACCTGATACCAATATAACAGAATATTAATCCAAGAATAAGCGGCGCAAGAGAAATAACAATAAAATCTGGCGAATAATCAAAGATATGTATCCACCTTCCCGTAAATCCGTGTTTTACGTTTAAAAGCCATGCATTAACAACTACGGCTATCCCCAAAAGGACGCCAAGCAAGGTATATTTTAAAACTCCTTTGTAGTTATAGTTGTTCATAGCAAATTGCCTGATCAAGCAGATGGACACTGATTAATCAATTGGGAATTCGATTGTTTAAGTTAACACATAGCAGGTTTTACACAGCTATATTATTTGCTTAACGAAAAAATGCCTTAATTATTGATAACCGTAAAAATTACCGTAACAGTTGCATGCTTAGGTTAAGACTTTAAAAACGTAGATATTACAAAAAAATTGCACCAATGAGTTGAAGATTAAAAGGTTGCAATTGATCTCATATAAATAACAAAGACCATTTAGTGAGCAAACAAAAAAATGGTGACTCAAACAAGAATCACCACTTAGAATTTTTTACTTAACGATATCATTACCACTTACCGGCAAATGTTTTCATGTATTCCGGGAAAGTAGCCGTTTTATAAGCTCCATCTCCGAAGAACTTTAATGGCGATTCAAGCTCTTTTGGTTTCATATACCCTGCAAGCGGCGCTGGCTGAGCATTTATATCTGCTAAAAAAACAGTAGTCGGAAAACTCATTTGGCCATATAATAAATAAACAGCCAATTCATTTGCTTTGTAATCCGGGTTATAGCCGTATTTTTTGCCGTTCCATTCAAGTGAATCTTTGTACTCAGCATCCAGCTTTACAGCATAGTAGTGCTCATTAATATAGGAAGCAACTGCATCTTTAGAATAGGTGTCTCTATCCATCACTTTACACCAGCCACACCAGCTTGTATAAACGTCAACTAGTATTGGTCTTGGAGCTTTGGCATATGCATCTTTTAACTGGGAAGGCGTTAACCAGTTAACTTTTTCTTTATTGGAAAACTTAAATGAATAAGTAACCAAACAAATAACAAGTATTGAAAGAATTATGGTAACTTTTTTCATACGGGATTTGTTATTAGCTTAGACAGTTATTAACGATATATCATGCATAAAATTGTAGTTGCAATAACAGGAGCCAGCGGTTCAATCTACGCAAAAGTATTACTTGACAAACTATTTGCCATGAAAGATCAATGGAGTGAATTGGCGATAGTTTTAACAGATAATGCAAAACAGGTATGGAAGACAGAATTGGAGAACGAAGCCTTTACAAAATATTCTGATCATTTTTATTCCCAGCATGACTTCAATGCACCATTTGCATCAGGCTCGGGCCAATTTAATACAATGCTTATTATCCCCTGCAGCATGGGTACTTTGGGCAGAATTGCCGGAGGCATCAGTAATGATTTAATTACAAGAGCAGCTGATGTTATTTTAAAAGAAAGAAGAAAACTAGTATGTGTGGTGAGAGATACACCTTACAATCTTATTCATATAAAAAATATGGAAACTGTTACCCTTGCAGGTGGTATCATTTGCCCGGCTACTCCATCTTTTTATAGTAAACCAGCCAGTATTGAAGCTGTGGCAGCAACAGTAGTGGACCGTGTAATTGACCTGATTGGTTTAAACAATAAATCTTTTAGGTGGGGTACAAGCCAGCGGTAGACTATTATTCATATTTTTTGTAACGCTGCTGAAGAATGTTGTTCCTGTTTCTTTCGGCCTTCGCAGAAACGCTGTCTAAAATAATGCGCATCTCATCCGGTCTGTCGTTATAGTATTCGTAACTGCGGTAAAAATCATCTTTAGTAACGTGATGCACATCAAATACTTTCTGCTGAAGAAATGCACTGGACGCTATAAAGTTTTTGATACTGTCTTTCTTTAAAAATAATTCGGAATAAGCATCAGCCTGCAATACATCCCACATTACTGCCTGCATCTTATCCGGTGGCAATAATTTTCCCTTGGGAGAAGATCCACACCCCATCACTATGCCAATCCAGATAAAGCAAATAACCAGCTTTTTCATTTTAGTTCTTCTTTATACCTGGTAGCGTTAGTGAGATCCATTTTCTGAAGCATTTCAGATGCTCTTGCCCTGTCTTGCTGAGGCGCTTTGGAAAAAAGCTTTATCAATTCATTGGCCTTGCCCTGGAAGAAAAATTGATTGATCATCGTATTAGCATTATCGTTATTGAAATTACTAAGCAGGTTTAATACATTCATCATTTGATTCCTTGCAGCAGTTTCGTCTTCGTATAGTTTGTCAAAAGAAAGACGATAATAATCGTAAATAATATCATGCATAATTGCATACCTGCTATTCAATAAATTTTCGATCAGCCAGTACCTGTTCCTGGTACCGTCAAAAGCTTTCCAGCCATTAATGCCTCTTGCTTCCGGTGCGTTATTTACGATGTTTTGTGCTTTTAGAAAATAAGCGTTGCCTCCTTTTAAAGAATAAGAATCATAATCCAAACCCAGTATTATATAAGCATAGTAAGCAAACACAGCAGTTAGGTTAGAAGCCTGTGCATCTGTTCCGGCAACACGGCTTTCATTAAACTCCAGTTGCTGAAATTCAACATATTTAAAACTAATATCATCATCCCTAAAATTCATTATGGGAGAAAGGTAACTTGAATTAAAAATTGGACGGGCCGCCTGGATGGTTAAAGATGCAGTGTATACATTGGCTTCCTGCGTTTGCTCCAGGTTCAGCAGGAAATTACAATCAATTTTTTCATTCGGTAAAAACTTATCAGCTGTAAACTTGCGGTTATTTAAAAAATTAGTCAATGCATTTTGTAATGTTTGAAATACATTCTTACTAACTGTGTTACCTACCCTACTGCTGTTTACCGTAACCTTAGCATTTAATTCCTGGGCGCTGACTGAGCCAATTAAACCCAGGCAGCAGATAAAGTATACAGCAATTACTTGTTTCATTTGATTAAGCTTACAATGGTGTTCACAATATCAACGGCTACGTCCCGTTTTGATTTTGTATCAAAAGGATAAATTTTGCCTGATTTTTCAAAAATGGTTATTTTATTGGTGTCTAATCCAAAACCTGCACCTTCATCTTTCAGTGAATTCAGTACAATGATATCGGCATTCTTTTCCTGCAACTTCTTTTGAGCGTAACTCATTTCATTGTTTGTTTCTAATGCAAAGCCAACCAGCAACTGGCTATCTCTTTTAATAGAACCAAGATGTTTTAGTATATCCTTTGTCTTTTTTAGCTCAATAGTAAAACCACCATCCCCCTTTTTTATTTTTTCATCCGCCACTGTTACAGGTGTATAATCAGCAACTGCCGCACTCATTACAGCAATGTCCATATCAGGAAACAGCGCTACACATTCACCAAACATTTCTTCGGCTGAATGTACCCTCCGTAAATGAGTATTAACTGAAATCTGCAGAGAACTGGGCCCTAATACAAGGAAAACTTCAGCACCCCGTTTTATAAATTCCTTTGCCAAAGCCACTCCCATTTTGCCAGAAGAATGATTACCAATAAACCGAACAGGATCTATCCTCTCGTATGTGGGTCCTGCTGTAACCAACACCTTTTTTCCCTTTAGATCTTCTTTTGATGAAAAGAAGGCCACCAACCATTCAAAAATCATTTCTGGCTCAGCCATCCGTCCCTCTCCAATTAAACCGCTTGCTAACTCACCTGATCCAACGGGTAAAACTTTGTTATTGTAGGATTGAATTTTGTTTAGATTTTGTTTAGTAGCCGGGTGTTTCCACATATCTTCATCCATTGCTGGCGCCACCACCACCGGGCAGGTTGCAGAAAAATAAATTGCTGTAAGCAGGTTATCACAAATACCGTTAGCAAATTTAGCCAGGGTGTTGCAGCTCAAAGGAGTAACCAGCATCACATCGGCCCATCTACCAAGCATTACATGATTAGCCCATGAATTATTATCTGAAAGATCAAGCAATATCTCATTTTTGGAAAGCGTAGACAGGGTGAGTGGAGAAACAAAATCTGCAGCAGCTTTAGTCATGACTATTTTTACGGATGCTCCCGACTTGATCAACAAGCGCACGAGCAACGGAATTTTATAAGCAGCTATACTGCCCGTTACCCCGATCAATATTTTTTTACCATCCAGCATATAAAAATATCCCCCGATTACTCGGGGGATTAAAAGTAAAACTTCTTGACTGTTATTTTGTCAACAATAAATAAAATTAACTAAACAGGTCTTCGTCATTTTTCCTGAAATAAACCTTGTTTTCTATAAACTCCTGGGTAGACAACAAAGCTGGATTAGGCATACGCTCATAAGCCTTGGAAATCTCAATTTGTTCCTTGTTCTCATGAATTTCTTCCAGGCTGTCGGTATGACTTGCAAATTCTTCCAGTTTATTATGCAATTCTTCTTTTATCGAGATATTAATCTGGTTTGCACGTTTTGCTATGATAGCGATAGACTCGTACAAGTTTCCTGTTCTTTCTTTGAGATCGAACAGATTTTTCGGCTCTACCACACTGCTGGTACTAGAGCTGTGCAGACGTCTTAGTTTGCTCATTTTTTATTTCTTTAATGTTATTTTGACTCAAGTTACTGTATTCTTGTGCTTCCTGCAGCAATTTACTGTCTGGAAAGCGATCCGCAAAATCCTGGTACTCCAGCACTACTTTTTCAAAACGTTCCGTTTGCTTATCTGCAATACTCATTTTTGCAAACTTGTAATAGGATTTAATTGCCTGCAGTTTATAAGCATCACCCTTGGATGACTCGGGATAATTATTTAAAAGATCATTATAGGCCAATGCCGCAGCTCTAAATTGCCCAATCTTAAAATATAGATCGGCTCCCCTCAGTTCTTTCTCTTCCAACTTAGTTCTGCATTTATCAATGATCTCTGTTGCCTCTGTTATTCGTGAAGACCCGGGATGGGTATTGATAAAAGTTTGCATCACACCCATGGCTTTTGAAGTGTTGCTTTGATCCAGTTCCAATTTTGGTGACTGTTTATAAAAGCACATCGCATGCATAAAGTCAACTTCTTCTGCCTTTGTGCTGTTTGGAAAAACCTCCAGGAATCCCTTGAAAAAATTCTCGGCATCCCTGTAGTTCTGCATATAATAAAAACAGTAGGCATCTTTATAATAAAGTTGTTCAAACTTATCCGTTCCCTTATAAACCGGATACAGTTCTTCATAAAGCTGCTGTGCAAGGCTGTATTTCTTTTCATCAAAATATTTATCAGCCATTTTCAGCTTATACTCATAATCAGTGCTCTTAAGCACTTTATTAAACTGCTTATTACATGAAGAGAATATAAAGCCGAATATAAAAACTGCTATTATAAATCTGGAAAATCTCATACAGGGATGCAAATGTAGTGGTTTTGGGTCAAAACTCTCTTTAAAATCTTGTTTGACAAAGTCTAAGCAGTTAATTGTTTTGTAAAAAACTCTTAACCTATTTAAAAAAAGAACCCTTCCGTTTTACCGGAAGGGTTGTTATTGAGCAAAAAGTAATAAGAAAGATTTTATCTTATGTCAATTGTGTTGGCATCACCACCATCAATTACTTTGTCAGTGGCAATTCTGTCAGCACTGATACCTAATTTTTCAACCAGATAGTTTTTAACAGCTTCCAGCTTCTTATCAGCTAAAGCTTGTTGACGCTTATCCGCTTTTGGATATGCAGTTAAAGTAATTGTACAAGTTGGCTTTTCTTTCAACTTAGCAGCAACAGTAGCCAACATAGCTTTATTATCTTTTGATAAAGAAGCAGATTTCATTGTAAGGCTAGGATAATCAGCAGGGCATTTTCCAGCAAAGCCTCCGTTATTCATAATAGAGTCCATAATAGCCTTGCAACAAGCTGGATCTGGGCATTTGCCAACACCATCAGCATCCACTGGCTGGCAATCTGTAGGAGTAATCAACTGTTTGTCTTTACAATCTGGAACACCATCACCATCAGTATCTTTCGTAACACCATGAGAATCTACAGGGCATCCAGCTGGTGTGTTTGGTTCCCTATCCAGTTGATCAGTAACCCCATCCCCGTCAGTATCATCCAAAATAGGTTTAGGCAGTTTCATGTGCTTAGGCTGATTGATTTCGCTGTAAGCATAATCCAAAGGATTTAACCACCATAATGGCTCAACAGATTTAGCTCCAATGTTGAAATTAACGCCTAAAGAAAGATAGTTATAAGAATCGTAATCACGTGTCATAGAGGCATCCCCAGCTGCACTCTCTTGCCATTGTTGACCATCCAACAGGTCCGTTTTGATGAAAGTGTGACGATCTTCCAAAGCTAGATTCACCCTATTACTTAGTTTGAAGGCAACTCCTGCTAACACAGTACCAGATGGTCTCAATGTATTGTTACCAAGCTTAGGCCTGCGAATTCCAGCTTCAGATTCGGCCGAAGTTTCGTAAGTGTTATCCATCATTGCTTTCAACTGCTTGATAACATCTTTCCTGCTGCTGTAGCCGCCACCTGTGGAAATGCTTCTGAAATCATAAGGATTATTACCGTTCAACGCGTTAACCTTGGTATTAAACCAAGAGGCTCCTATACCACCACCACCATAGAGAGTGATGCCAGTTTTTTGCTTATGAAAACGAATATTGTTTAAAGTCACAATTCCCTGCAAAGACAGATCCTGGATATGGGCTTTATAATTGTAGTAAACAGGTAATGCCAAACTTCCATTCTGTGTACCGTTTGTTCCGCCCTGGGCATCCGATTCGAAAGCATTATACCTTGTATTCCATGCAGCGTTTTTTGCATAGTTGTAAGAGGGCTGCCAGCTTAATCCTTTGGCAGTACCGTTTATATACTGCAAACGCATAGAGAAAATATAACCAAATGCTTTTCTTACATGAACACCGAATCCAAGAGTAGGGAAACGAGCAGGAACGTCACCACTAACTGTCATTGCACCTACTGAAGCACCTACCTCCCACATACTGCGGGGCTTAGCAGGAAAATTATAGGTATTGTTTAAAAATTCATTCTGCTGCGGCTGCCTTTTAGCGGGCACTACTGAAGAGTCGTATATGCTGTAACCTGAGCCCGTTGTTTCCTGGGCAAAGGTTGCAGTACTCACAAGAGTAACTAACCCCAGTAATAATTTAAACTTTTTGCTTAACATAACTAAATGATTATTTGTGAATTCCTGAAATTACAAGTTGTTTATATGCAAAAATATCACTTGAGATTTAAAAACCAAATTTTTTTATCATTTATTTAGGCTATTTATCAGTGATTTAAGCTATATTTCACCCAGACTTTGTACACAAACAAATTGCTGCATTCCAGCCAAAATTTTTAGCCAGCAAACTACTTTTATTGAGTGTTTCAATTAATTTCTTTTGGATAATCACACATAAAGTATCTTGCCAAACTTTAAATAATCCGATGGATTTTGTAAATAAAATAATTGGAGAAGAACTGGGCATATTTGAAAACAAATTTTCAGATGCGGTTAAAAGCAATACCCCGTTGCTTGACCGGATTATGAAATATATCATCAAGAGGAAAGGAAAGCAGCTTAGGCCAATGTTTGTTTTTCTTTCCGCAAAGCTGCATGCTCCAATTAATGAAGGAACTTATAGAGCGGCGGCCCTTGTTGAATTGCTGCATACGGCTACATTGGTGCATGATGACGTGGTGGACGAATCTATGGAAAGAAGGGGCTTTTTTTCTATTAATGCCATCTGGAAGAATAAAATTGCGGTACTGGTGGGAGATTATCTTCTCTCTAAAGGCTTACTATTATCTACAGAAAACAATGATTTTGAACATCTTCATATACTATCGGATGCCGTTAGACAAATGAGTGAGGGGGAACTGCTACAGATCGAAAAATCAAGAAATTTAAACCTAAGCGAAGAAGTTTATTTTGAAATCATTCGCAACAAAAC
>CAZDHQ010000140.1:0-8643 GCA_964505135.1 uncultured Ferruginibacter sp. | reverse complement strand
ACCAGTTATACACCTGGTAATGATCTGATGGATTGAATTAAACTTTTTAAATCATCATCACCCAGGGGCTCTCCTTTTATGAGCCATAAGAAATCCAGATGTTTAAATTCCGGTAATAGGTATTCTCCATCAAACTGGTTATTGTAAATATAATGCGTTACAGAAGTGGAAGGCACATCATATTGGTAAATAGAAAAATAGTATTGCCTGTTTTTTTTAGAAAGTTGTATTTCAAAATCGTGGTTGATCCTGAAGTCAAAGCCCAATATTTGGTTCAGGTGCCAGCTAAGCATATAATCTTTTACCGGTGCTACTATGCCCAGTAAGATGGTGTCTTCAAAAAACTCTCTTGCCAGTAATTCGTTGTCTATTTTCAGTTTCATGCTCATGCTTAAGCGCATTAACTAGAACACAATATCAAAGTTCATTTCCTGTGTACCTCTTTTCAATTTTACTTTGGTTGCATCGCCTTTACTAAACTTACTCAATGCTTCCATATAAGTTTGCACATCGGTAAATTTATACTCGCCTAATTGCGTAATTATATCGCCGGCTTTAATGCCCACTTTCTGTGCAATCTTTCCTTCACTAACACCATCCACTCTTACACCACTTCCGCTGTAAGTGTAATCCGGCATAATACCCAGTGATACTTTAAAAGAAGTTTTATTCATTGCAACTTCCCTTGTTTTGGTAAATGCCAGCTTCCCTTTTTTATTGGCTGCTTCTATTACCGAGTAGATATATTTTATTACCTGCAGCTCCCCTAAGTAGTTGATCTTATCAGCATCATCACTTGGCTTGTGGTAATCTGTATGTAAACCGGTGAAGAAAAATAGTACTGGAATATCTTTTCTATAAAATGAAGTATGATCACTTGGACCGGTGCCACTGCTATCAAACTTAACTGTAAATATTTTATTGTTTGCTTTGATCAGTTCACTCCACGCAGGTGATGTACCGTAGCCACCAACAGTGATAGCATGTGAACTATCGCTTAACCTGCCCACCATATCCAGGTTACACATGTAGTTCACGGTTGATAGGTCAATGGTAGGATGTTCTGTAAAATATTTGGAACCATACAAGCCAAGCTCTTCACCCGAAAATGCAATGAATAGGTAATTGTTGTTTTTAAGTTTTGATGCTTTTAACAACTTACTCAATTCAATGATAGCTGCAGAACCGCTTGCATTATCATCAGCACCATTGTGAATTTGTTTATCTGTTCCGGTATACATTGAGTTGTGATCTTCTCCGTAGCCAAGATGATCGTAATGGGCACCAATCACAATGGTAGTAGCAGCATTGTTGTCAAGATAACCGATTACATTATGGCCATACCTTTTTTTATCTTCTACCAGCACTTTCATTTTGATGTCCAGTGTGGCCGTTTCATCTTTCAGGTATTTCTTTTTTGCTTCTTTGGTAATGTACACTACCGGTATATTCAGCAAGTCTGATTTAGCTTTTGCATCAAACTTCAGGTTATCTTCTTCAGGAGACGAATTGTAAACCAAAAATCCTTTAGCGCCTTTTTTCTCTGCATCAGCTGCTTTGTCTTTTAATGTGCCAATAAGATCGAAATGAGGATTGTTTTTATTTTTTTCTATTACATCCTTGATATCATAAAACCAGGGCTCACCACTTTCCTGCAGCGCAATTGCGCTCATTGATTCTACAGATTTGTTAGCAGAAAAAGGCATGGGAAAAAATTCTTTGTTTACCTGCAGGTCGCTTCCATTAATTATTAAATGAGTAGATGGGCTAATCATCTTGCCATCATTTACTTCAAATTCCTGCAAATAGCCGCCTTTTTCACCCCGTGCTACTAATCCTGCTTTCGCAAACTGGTCAATAATAAAATCTGAAGCTAATTTTTCGCCTGCTGTGCCCGTTCTTCTTCCTTCCAGTTTATCGTCTGCCAGGTAAGCAATGTTATTTTGCAAACCATTTAATATTTCTTTATCGGCCTTTTTTAATTTCTGGGCATAACCGAACTGTAGGGGTAAAAGGAATAACCAAAAAAGATGTTTCATGTGGATGATTTATTGAAGTGAGCAAAGTTAAAATAGTAAATGGCTTGGCTTAATGTATTTATAAAAATTTTGCATTGTTCCTTATACATAGAATCGTGCCATAAAACTCCGCATTCTGTAACCCATCTTTCTTAATTCGTAAGGTTAAACCATTTATTGACCTTAATTTGCGCCCTCATACCACAACGGCAAAGAAGATTATTGGCTCAGCACATCAACATAGCATTGCTTGGAAACCCTAATAGCGGCAAAACATCGCTGTTTAACTTATTAACCGGGTTAAATCAAAAGGTAGGCAATTTCCCCGGCGTAACGGTTGATAAAAAGACTGGCCAATGCAAGATAGCCGATAACATTACCAGCACTATCATTGATCTTCCCGGCACTTATAGTTTATATCCTAAAAGAGCCGATGAATGGGTAGCTTACAAAGTGCTGCTGATGCAGGATGAAGACATCAAACCTGATATGGTTTTATTGGTGGCCGATGCCAGTAACCTGAAACGCAACCTGCTCTTTTGTTCCCAAATCATTGATTTAAAAATTCCGGTGGTGGTGGTGCTTACCATGACGGACCTGGCCAATAAAAAAGGTACACAGATAGATACCGGCGGGCTGGAAATAGAACTGGGTGTACCTGTGGTGACAGTAAATGCCAGAAAGAATAAGGGCATACCACAATTGAAGAAAGCCATTGAACAATCAGTAATATCGGGCTTTCCAATACCCAGATCATTTATCAATAATCTTGAACTGGCTGAAAAGCCGGTGGAAGAAGTAAAGGAATTAATTCCCGGCATCAGCAATTACAAAGCGCAAAACTTTTTAATCAATCATAAGCAACTTCAGTTTCCTGATAAACTGCATAATGAGATTGAAGCCATCGCAAATAAATACCAGTTTAATTCCACACGGGTGCAGGCCGAAGAAATTATGCAGCGCTATGCCCGTATCAAAATGATTATGCAGGTAACAGTGGTGGAAGCAGATCCGCTGCAAAAAGTTTTGTTTACAGAAAAATTGGACAATGTTTTACTGAACCGCACCTGGGGCTATATCATTTTGCTGGCGGTTTTATTCCTGTTATTCCAAAGTATTTTCTGGATTGCGCAATACCCCATGGATGCCATTGAATGGAGCTTTGGGAAAGTAAGTGGCTTTTTGAGCAGCAGTTTACCGGAAGCCTGGTGGAGTGATCTGCTCATCAATGGCGTGGTGGCAGGCCTAAGTGGTATCCTTGTATTTGTGCCGCAGATAATGATTTTGTTTGGATTGATCACTTTACTGGAAGATACGGGCTATATGGCCAGGATCAGTTTTCTCACAGATAAATTGATGAGAAAGGTGGGCCTGAATGGCAAAAGCGTAATGCCCATGATCAGTGGATTTGCATGCGCTGTGCCTGCGGTGATGACGGCAAGGAATATTGAAAACCGCAAGGAGCGTTTACTAACCATTATGGTTACCCCATTAATGAGCTGCAGTGCAAGGTTGCCGGTGTATACTATTTTAATTTCATTAGTGATTCCTCAAAAATATTATCTCGGCTTTTTAAGCCTGCAGGGTTTGGTAATGATGGCGCTATACATGCTGGGCACAGTAATGGCGCTCATTGTATCGTACGTGATGAAGTGGTTTGTAAACATCAAAGAGAAAAGCTTTTTTATCCTGGAATTACCTACTTACCGCAGCCCACGATGGGGCAATGCTTTTTCTACCATGATAGAAAAGGCCCGGATTTTTGTATTTGATGCAGGAAAGATCATTATGTTGATCAGTCTTTTGCTGTGGGCGCTAAGTTCCTTTGGCCCCTCAGGAAAAATGGATGCAGTAAAGGCACACTATGAACAGTTGGTAAAAGAAAATCCAGCGCACGCAGATGAACTGTCCAAAGAAAGACAGTCGGAATTATTGGAAAATTCTTGGGCTGGCTACCTTGGTAAAGCAATTGAACCTGCTATCAGGCCGCTTGGTTATGATTGGAAAATAGGAATTGCTTTGATCACATCCTTTGCAGCCAGGGAGGTTTTTGTGGGAACAATGGCTACACTCTACAGTGTGGGAGATGATTCTGATGACAGCAGCACCCTGAGAGAAAAAATGGCTGCGGCAAAAAGACCAGATGGATCGAAAGTCTACAACCTTGCCACCGGCATGTCCCTATTAATATTCTACTTACTTGCCATGCAGTGCATGAGTACGCTTGCCATTGTAAAAAGAGAAACCCGTAGCTGGAAGTGGCCCGCTATCCAGCTAGCTTATATGACTGGCCTTGCCTATTTAATGAGCTGGGCAGTCTACATCATCTTCAGGTAGGCTTTATCAGTCTCCGCCCATACCGCTATTTTACCACTCATCAAACGTATCACTATTGGTAGCTTTGGTCTAAACCAGGTCAAATCCAATACTGTAAAGGGTTTTATCCAATTTATAGTTCTATCCTACAGCCAGCTACTAAAAAATAAATGGTATTATGTGTTGCATAGTACTGAAATACTCCCTACATTTGTGTTGTAAAGGTGAGGGAAAGGAAAAAAGACTAGCCGATCACCTGAAAGTATAGCCATGAAATTTAAAACATTGAAGCCATGAACATCGAAAACACAGCGAGTCAAATGCGGAAGGGGGTGCTGGCGTTTTGCATTCTTTCTGTGATCAAGCAGGGAGAAGCCTATCCTTCAGACATCATTGAGAAGATGAAAGCAGCCAACCTGAACATTTTTGAAGGTACGCTTTACCCCCTGCTCACCCGCCTTAAAAACGCAGAATTCCTCACTTACCGTTGGATTGAAAGTAACAGTGGCCCCCCACGCAAATATTTTTCACTCACGGAAAAAGGCGCCGCTTTTTACAAAGAACTGGAAGCCACCTGGAACGAGTTAGCCAACGCAGTGAATAAGTTATCAGAAATAGAACAGGTAAACGCAGATTCAAACAACAACCAGAACTAACAACTTCAACCACACTAAAGTATAGCCAAAAAACCAAGTGTGTAAATCAACTAAAGAAACAATTAACACATTAAGCCATGAAACAAGTAATAAATATCAATTTCCAGGGTCGGGTAGTTCCAATAGAGGTTTCCGCTTTCGAGCTGCTTAAAAGTTATACCGACTCTCTTGCAAGGTATTTTGCTGATGAGGAAGGAAAAGATGAAATCATCAACGATATCGAAAGCCGCATTGGTGAACTCTTCCAGGAAAGACTTAAAAAAGGAGCTACCTGCATTACTGATGAAGATGTAAACGCTATCATCAAAAACATGGGCCGCCCTGAAGAGTTTGCAGGCGACGAAGAAAAAGTTGCTTCCGGCCTCGGCAGCGAATCCAGTTCAAAAAGCAGCAGCCAATCATCTTATAGTACTACCGGAACCACTACACACAAGCGTTTGTTCAGGGATGAAAATAACAAAGTGTTGGGTGGTGTGTGTGGCGGATTGGCCAATTATTTTGGAACAGATCCGGTAATTATAAGAGTAATATTTGCAGTGGTTGCACTTGCATTCGGTACAGGTTTATTAGCCTATGTGATTCTCTGGATTGCAGTGCCAAGCACCGCATCTACAGAAATAGGCGGTTATCGTAAAAAGTTATTCCGTGATCCTGATGATAAATTAATAGCAGGTGTATGCGCCGGTATCGGTAACTATTTTGGCGTGAATGCATGGATACCAAGAGTGCTTTTCTTGCTGCCATTTTTATCTTTTGTTTTCCACGATTTAGACTTTGTAAGATTTTCTTTTAGCCCGGGTTCACTTATTATCTACATCATTCTTTGGCTGGCAATACCTGAAGCATCTACCACTTCTGAAAAGCTGGAAATGAAAGGTGAAAAGGTTGATATGAATTCAATTAAGAACTCTGTGGTAGAAGAAATGAAAGGCGTACAGCAGCGTGTAGGAAAGTTTGCACAGGAAGCAGGAACAGCAGCTGGTGAAAAAGCTGCAGCAATGGGTTCAGAAATAAAGGCTGCAACAAAACGAAGCGGTACTTCATTAGGAGATGTAATTCTGTTTATCGTAAAAGCTTTTGCTTATTTCATTATTGGTTGTGTTGCTTTTGGATTAGTAGTTGGTTTGTTTGCATTCTCTGTGGCTTCCATCGGGGTGTTTCCTTTAAAAGATTTTATCTTAAATGATGGCTGGCAAAATGTTTTTGCATGGGGTACATTATTATTCTTCATTGCAGTGCCAGTAATTGGAGTAATAACCTGGATTATACGCAGGTTGGCAAAAATGAGAAGTAACAGAACTGTACTGCGTTTTTCCTTTATCAGTCTTTGGATCATTGGATGGGCCTGCTTTATATGCCTCATCGCATCGGTATCAAAAGATTTTAGAAGTGTAAATAATTTCAATGAAAGTGAAATACAGTTAAGTAATCCGAAAGTGAATAAGCTGATCGTAGCCAATAACTCTCCCATCAAAAATTCTTATAGGTATAATACATTCCGTTTAGAACCCTTCCAGGTATTTGATGAAGACACTGTCTTTGTGAGAAATATTGATGTTAAAATTGTAAAGTCACCAACTGATAGTTTTAAAGTGACATTGATTAAAATGGTGCATGGACAAAACAAACGTTTTGCAGACACATTGGCCAACAGGATTAAATTTAACGTGGTTCAAAATGATTCCATCTTAACCATAGATAAGGGCATCGCTATCACCCGTGACGAGAAATTTCGTAACCAACGTGTTGTTGTAACGGTGTATGTTCCTGTGGGCAAACAAATAAAGATTGACAGAAATTTTGGATGGGGAGATCATGTACACTTTAACGGTCCATGGAACGAGGGAGATATGTACATCGATAGAGATGACGAGGAAAGAGGCTGGGAAACAAATGTTGACTATGTGATGAAGGCGGATGGCTTGTACACACTGGGCGGTAAAAAAGCATCAGAAACAGATCATGACAACGATCCAAACTGGGACGATGATAATGATAAAGATGAAAATGGTGTAAAGATGAAAAGTGATGGTGATGGATATCGTTACAACCAGGATCCTGTAAGAAAAGTAGATTCGATAAAAGCAAATCTTGACAGTACAAGGCAAAGCGTGAAGGATTCCTTGAAAAAAGAAATAGAAAAGATGAATCAGCAACTACAAAAAATTGATGGTAAAACAAAAACAGCCACTGAAGCAATGGTTATCTACCCAAGCGCATTGTTTATGCAGATTAATTCTTTTTAGTAAAGATGTTTCAATAGTTGAGTTGAAGTGAAACAAGAGAGACCCCAATCGAAAGAGCGGGGTTTCTTGATTTATGCATCTTATTGTTTAAATTAGTTAGCGTATGAAAGATAACTTTTCCAAACAGGCTGCATTGTATGCTAAATATCGCCCTGGCTATCCCGGTGATTTATTTGCATTCATCAGCAGTTTTGTAAAACATAAAAAGCTTGCGTGGGATTGTGCTACCGGTAATGGACAGAGTGCTGTGCAGTTGGCAAACTATTTTGAAAGAGTAATTGCTACTGATATCAGCGAAAAGCAATTGGCACAGGCAGAACAAATAAAAAAAATAATCTTCTCTATTCACCTGCTGCTGGGTGTTATCAAAGGATTTTAACTTTAGCTTTGCCGACAACATAATCTATACAATTAACCATTGATGAAGAACACACCATTCACCGACAAACACATTGCCCTTGGAGCCAAGATGGCGCCTTTTGCAGGTTATAACATGCCCATCAGTTATTCAGGAATTAATGATGAACATTTTGCTGTAAGAAATAATGCCGGTGTGTTTGATGTGAGCCACATGGGTGAGTTTATTTTAAAAGGCGAAAATGCGTTGGATTTGATTCAGCGAGTTACATCCAATGATGCATCTAAACTAACCAATGGTAAAGCACAATACAGTTGCCTGCCCAATAAAGAAGGCGGTATTGTAGATGACCTATTGATATATTGCGTAGAAGAAAATAAAGTGTATATGCTGGTGGTAAATGCCAGCAATATTGAAAAAGACTGGAACTGGATTAGCAGCTTTAATACTGCCAATGTGGAGATGTACAATATCTCTGACAAAACCTGTCTGCTGGCAATACAGGGTCCAAACGCTACTAAAATTTTACAGCCACTTACAGAGATAGATATCCTGAACCTGAAATATTACACATTTGTAAAGGGCAAGTTTGCCGGCGTAGACAATGTATTGATCAGTGCTACAGGGTACACTGGCGCAGGTGGTGTGGAGATTTATTTTGAGGACAAAGATGACAATGCAGATAAAATATGGAACGCTATTTTTGATGCAGGCAAAGAAGCAGGAATCAAGCCAATTGGACTGGGTGCAAGAGATACATTAAGATTGGAAAAAGGATTTTGTCTCTATGGAAACGATATTGATGATACCACTTCGCCATTGGAAGCAGGTCTTGGCTGGATCACCAAATTCACCAAAGATTTTACCAACCGGGCATATTTGGAAGAACAAAAAAACCAGGGTGTAAACAGGAAGCTGGTTGGCTTTGAAATGCAGGACAAGGGTATCGCAAGGCATGATTACGAAATAAAGGATGCAGCAGGAAACAGCATTGGTAAGGTTACCTCCGGTACACAATCGCCCACGCTTGGCCGGGCCATCGGTATGGG
>CAZDHQ010000139.1:0-8676 GCA_964505135.1 uncultured Ferruginibacter sp. | reverse complement strand
GTCGCACCACATGTGGTAACCAGTCACACTTTCCATGGGGGAACCAATCAATGTTGATCCGATTGTTTGTTGCGTGCGCGCTTTGCATGGCAACCTTCCGTGCAGTTGCCCACGACACTTGGGTGCAAGCAAATACCAATATTGTCAAGACAAAAGGTTTGTACGCAGGTTTGCAATACAACTATTATCTGAACGAGAAATGGAACCTCGGTGCCGGTATCAACTTCAACTGGCAAACAGCAGCTTTGGTAAACAAACAGAGTATAGTTGTATCCAATGGAAATGTTTTAGCAGATTCGTTGTATGGCGTTACAAAATCTTCCGCTGACTGGCAATACATTAAGCCAACATTTTTTAGTGTAAGGGTAGAGGCGACTTACAATCTTCCGCAACTCTCTTTTGGTATTGCAGCAATTGCTCCTTTAAATAAAGTACTGGTGTCTTCTTTGCGTAAGTATCGTCCCGTAAGCAGCCAGGTTTTTATAAGGTGGAGGTTATATTAGGTCACTACATATCAGCTGAAAATTCTGGTTTTTTCCAGGTCTGCTCATATCTTCTCCCAAAACAATTTCATATCCATTATTATCCAGTATAGAGAAATCTCTCATCAAATATTATAAGGGTAACAAAATTGGGGCAATTGCTGTTGCCTGTAAAACCTAATACATTGGTATAGAAATCAATTATGGCTGCTAAATCTTTTGTCCAAAGTATAGGACCAAGCAGGTGCATTTTCATAAAGGAATATTGATGTTGAAAACAGCTACCATCAAGTTCCACTTTTTAGCAATCGGATCATTGTTTTATTAAATTTTAATGGTTCTTCTTCCAATGGGCCATGCCCTGATTTTTCAAACCACACAATTTTCTTTTTTGGTGCTGACAGTTTTGAAACAAATTGATCTACCAACACTGCAGGCACATTCCAGTCATGCCTGCCTTCAATAAAATATGCAGGAATAGAGAGCTTTTTTAAATTGGTAAAATCAGTTCCAAACATATCTTTCTCTAACCTGGTAGCTGAATAGAAAAACCCTTTATTCCAGTCATAATTTTTATAGTCATCATATTTTGTTACTGCTTTCTCCACTTCTTTGTCTGATGCAGGATTAAAGACTGCACCGTGGTATTTTGAAAGCAGTTCATACTGTACCATAAAACAGGAAAGGCTCCCGTTGCACAGGGAGCTGTCCTTTCTTGCAAGTTTTGATAATGTTTTTAGTGTTTCCAAATCCTGCTTCGCTGTAGCTCTTTCTCTGAGCCAGTCCTGCGTTACCGTCATGCCTTTAGGAATATTGATCACCTGCGATATGCCAACATAAGCAAAATAGTCCTCTGGATATTTTTGTGCCAATGTAAGTGCGACTACACTGCCCCATGAAAAACCGGCAAGAAAAATTTTTTTCTTTTTGTATTTGGTTTTCAAGTATTGTGTGAGTTCATGTGCATCTGCTGTTATTTGATCAAGCGAAAGATTTTCTGCAGTAGAATCATTCATAAAAGATTTGCCACAGCCACGCTGATCCCATGTAGCAAGAATAAATGCGCTTGTTAGGTCAGCATTAAAGTACCTGAGTTGGGGTGTTTGTGGCCAGCCTGGTCCACCATGTATAAAAAGTAACACGGGCTGTTGATCTGACGCCGCCGTTATTTCCACGTATTGATTACTGCCGCCCAAATCAAGGAAGATTTTTTCTTCCACTTTTTTTGCAACGGTTATATGTTTTTGGCAAAGGCATCTTTGTGGCAAGTAGGTGCTGCACAGGAAGAGCAAAAAGATGGTGAATACAATTGCTTTCATTTATTTCTACTTTAGGTTAATCTTCAATTGCCTCAATGCCCTGCTCTTTCAATTTTTGTACATGTTCTTTCATTGCTTTAAGTTGTTCTTCAGGGTGACCTTGCCAATCCATCACTTCCCCTGTTACTTTTAAAGCATGCTTTGTTCTATAACTCTTAGTTGGATTGCCTGGAAATCTTTTATCTGTAAGGTTAGGATCATCTTCATAGGGGCCGGTGGGTTCCACAATGTATATACTGCCAGTACCATCACCCAAAGCTAATTCAGCACCCCATGTGGCAGCATCAAGTGTAGCGGTAAAATAAACATAGTTGGCCTTTTTACGTTGACCATAATTAGAATGAAAGCCGGCTTCAATAGTATCTCCAATATTCAGTTTGGCCTTGGTTCCATGATAAAATAATTCGGCTTTGTCATTAATGTTTGTTTTCATTGTTGTATTTGGTTCGGTTCACAATCGTTGATAACGCATAAGCCTATCCGAAACAAACTTAACCGCTATCATGGCAACTAATTTACATCAACTGTTCAATTGTTGTGCTAAAATCTCATTGATTACAGAGGCGTGGGTTAGTAACATAAAATGGCCGGCACCATCAATACTCCGGTCTGCATGTACATTGGTACAGGGAAAAAGCCGGTCTGCCTTTCCATGAATTTGGTACAGCTTAGCCGGTCGTTCCCTGTTACTCCAATTTAAGATTTTGTCAATGGCCCATTTTACAAAGTGTGGATCGCTTTCCCGGATAATTTGATTGATCAGATTTTTATCGTCTTCATCTTTCACATTGTTAAACCAGTTGGTAATTGCAGAGGTTTTGTTCATTGCAGTAGCCGGAACAAATTGGTAAAGTTTAATTTTACCAATAAAACGGAGATAAGAAGGCAGTTCGCTACAAACGGAACAGCTTGAGAGGATGATGATTTTTTCGGGTGATATTATTTTACTCAATTCAACTGCAATGATGCCTCCAAACGAAAAACCGACCAGTGCAAAAGGTTCAGAGGTATCAATCATTGCTGCAATTTTTTTACAGTAGTCCGTAAGACTATCGCTATTGCTATGGACTGGCCAGTCAATGTAGACTGCCTTCATGGTTGCAGGTGCCTTTATCTTTTTGAAGGCTCGTTGGTCTATACCAAGGCCGCTGATGAAGTAAACTGTATTTACTAAGCTTGCACTAACTGGATTGGTTACCGTTGCATTATTCGTTAAGAATCTTTTATGGCCACAGGCGGCACAGAAGGCTGCTTTTTTGGTTCGATAAGGTTTGCCGCAATTTTCGCAAGCTGGGCCATATGCGTCAATACAATGATGCATGATTGCATTAGGAACTGTTTCTTCCCATCCAGTTACTTCCTTGTAGTAGTCAAGTAAAGGTTTAAAGCGGGCTTCTATATCAATGCTGCTGGAATGCCTAATTCCTTCTGAATACAATCTACTGGCTATAGCAAACTCTGCTTCATCAAGCATTGGTACTTCCATTTTGCATCTCCAGCACCAGAGTATTTTCATCGTGGTCTGTTTAAAGGTTTTTGCTAAAGTAAAAAAGCATCTTTATGTTTGGCAATTAAATCGCAATATGATTAAAGTTAATGATCGGTATTCATTTCCATTAGATAATATTCTTTTTTGTTTTGCATTACCCTCAGAAGCTGCAGAACTTTTTGAAGCGCACAATAAATTGATAACCGGTATTGGTAAAGTATTGGCTGGCTATGAACTCACCAAAGCAATTCAAAAAAAACGGCCACAGTTGATTATTAACCTGGGTTCTGCAGGCAGCAATACATTTGAAAAAGGAGAGGTGGTATGTTGTACTAAATTTATACAGAGAGACATGGATGTAAGAGGCCTTGGTTTTGAGCTATATGAAACGCCTTTGTCAGGGTTACCGCCGCTGCTAGAGTATGGATTGCAAATGGAAGGACTTCCTCAAGGTATCTGTGGAACGGGAGATAATTTTGAAATGAGCCATTCAGCCACCACATACAATGTAGTAGACATGGAGGCTTATGCCTTAGCCCTTGTTGCCATGAAAGAGAACATTCCATTTCTTTGTCTTAAATATATTTCAGACGGTGCAGATGATAACGCTGCGGAAGACTGGACGGTGCAGGTGCATAAGGCTGCGATGGCATTTGAAAGGGTTTTGAAACTGAACGGTAAACATTAAATCCCTCGTATTATTAAATAAGTAAAGCATATGGCAATGGAAATGCACAATGATGTTCCTGCTTTTCATGCTAAAACAAGAGATGCCTGGCGGCATTGGTTAAAAAAAAATCATTCGTCAGCCCAGGCAGTGTGGCTAATCATTTATCACAAATCAAGTTCAGTTAAGAGTGTTTATTACGAAGAAGCAGTGGAAGAGGCGATTTGTTTTGGGTGGATAGACAGTATTGCACACAAAAGAGATGCGGAAAGTAAGTACCAGTTTTTTGCACAGCGCAAACCAAAGAGCAACTGGAGCAAGGCAAACAGGGAAAGGGCTGACAAAATGATGGCTGCCGGTTTAATGGCAGCGAGGGGACAGGAGATGATTGATCTTGCAAAAAAGACCGGCACCTGGCAGGCGCTGGAAGCAGTCCAAAACTCAGTTATACCAGGCGATCTTCAGCTTTTACTCAATAAGAATAAAAAAGCACTAAAAAATTTTCTTGCATTTCCACCGTCATCCAAACGCATCATTTTAGAATGGATACTCAATGCAAAACGACCTGAAACGAGATTAAAAAGAATAGAAGAAACAGTAAAGCTGGCTGCAGAGAAAATCAGGGCCAATCATTACCGGCAGTAAAATGGTTATACCTGCGGTGCTGGAAACACCGCAGGTATCGGAAACTATTCATACTGGTTGATTGCAGACGCTGGATCGTTTTTGACAAAGTCTTCGATAGCTGCTTCGTTTTCTGCAGCTATCACAAATGTTGTGACTGCACATAGCCACAGGGTTAAATTTATTTCCTGTTCTTCATATTGATTAATGAAGTAATAAGCTTCGCTAATAACAGGATCACATTTTTTCTTTCAAATGGTTCTTTAGATATTGTTACTGTCACCTGTTGCCATAATATCCGAAAGTTTGTCTGCTCCTTCTACCATCTGCAAGTCACCAATGCTGTCGCTTTTCAATAAATTCTGGCAAATCGATGAACCAGCAGTTTTCACTTTGTGAATTTGTAGCTGTTCATTTCTTTTGACCTTAAAAAGGGGTAAGGTGCATATGCCGCTATTTTTCTTACATAGTAGACCTAATAATATAAGTTACAGCTCGTTCAGAATCGAAGTTTTTACCGTAGTAGGATGCTATTTTTCTATTGAAGGTTGCTGTTAATTTGTTTTCTTTTGCATACTGGTAGTCAGCCTCACTTGAGAAAGTGATTGTGAAATTATCCCATCCCATATTTGAACCAAATTGCAGATTGGGTAATGCAATGTTTTGGTCGGAAAAGATAATTAGAAAATCCTGATACTGTTTTTTTTGTTTTTTATTTGGGGTAAAGTAAGCAATTATCGAAAGGACAAAGAACACGATTATTGCCAATATCAATGCGAAGCTTAAATAGCGCAGAATATAGCCTGCTATTTTGCATTGATTAACTAAGTATAAGACCAGTAAAGCAAGGATTGAGTAAAAGACAATTTTTTTTATGTGTGTTTATAGGGGCCTTAATTGATTTTAAAGGTAAAAAATATCAACAACAATAGAATATAAAAACTATATCCACTCCATGTGAATAACCCTCCCAACTCTCTCAAAACCCGTTTACCTATATTTGCCACGCTCAAAATACTAAAAGTATTAGTACATTGCGCCGCTTTTGGCGGATAATGCTGGCGCAAAAAGGTGAGCAAGCTGAAGGAAGAAATAATGTACAAGTGTGTCCCAACCCCAGGTCGGGACCAATGAAGTTGAAAAAAGACAAGTTGCCGGGTACAAAAATTAATTACAAAACACAATCAAAGTCCCTTTAGGAATTTAGGATTTATGGCAGAAAAAGAAATACGCTACGATGAAGATTCGATACGCAGCCTTGACTGGAAGGAGCACATCCGCCTGAGGCCTGGTATGTATATCGGTAAACTGGGTGACGGCTCATCGCCGGATGACGGCATTTATGTGTTGCTGAAAGAGGTGATTGATAACTGTATTGATGAGCACACCATGGGCTATGGAAAACATGTGGATGTAAGTATTAATGGAAAGGAAATTTCCATCAGGGATTATGGTCGTGGTATTCCGCTGGGCAAGGTGGTGGATGTGGTGAGTAAGATCAACACCGGCGCCAAGTATGACAGCAAGGCTTTTCAAAAAAGTGTGGGACTGAATGGTGTGGGTACCAAGGCGGTGAACGCTTTGAGTAATTATTTTAAAGTAACGTCTTACCGTGATGGTAAGATGAAAGTGGCGGAGTTTGAAAAGGGCAACCTCACAAAAGAATATAAAGAAGCACCAACCAAAGAAGAGAATGGTACACATGTAGTGTTTATTCCGGATGATACCGTGTTTAAAAATTTTCATTTTGTACAGGAGTACCTGGACAACCAATTTTGGAATTATTGCTACCTGAATGCCGGCCTGGTGATGAACCTGAATGGCAAGCGCTATGTAAGTAAAAATGGTTTGCTGGATTTGCTGCAACGCAAGACCAATGCAGATGAATTGCGTTATCCAATCATTCACCTGAAAGGTGAAGACATTGAAGTGGCCATTACACATGAAAATACTTACGGCGAGGAATACTACAGTTTTGTAAATGGCCAGTTTACTACTCAGGGCGGTACGCACCTGGCTGCATTTAGAGAAGGTTTTATCAAAACCGTTCGGGAATTTTTTAAGAAGGATTATGATGCGGCGGATATCCGGGGAAGTATTTGTGCCGCTATCAGTGTACGGGTTCAGGAGCCAGTGTTTGAAAGCCAGACAAAAACCAAATTGGGCTCACTGAGTGTGTATGAAGGTGGCCCAAGCATGAAGAATTTTGTGGGCGATTTTTTAAGCAAAGAGCTGGATAATTTTCTTCATAGAAATCCAACCGTTGCTGATGCATTGAAGAAACGCATTGAGCAAAGTGAAAGAGAAAGAAAAGAACTGAGCGGCATTCGCAAACTGGCAAATGAAAGAGCCAAGAAAGCCAACCTGCACAATAAAAAACTACGTGACTGCAAGTTTCATTACAATGACGAAGCGACAGGAAAGGATAAAGACAGCATTTTAGAAAAGCAAAAAGAAACCACCATCTTCATCACCGAAGGTGACAGTGCCAGCGGCAGCATCACCAAGGCAAGAAGCGTGGAAACACAGGCGGTGTTTAGCCTGCGTGGTAAGCCGCTCAACTGTTTTGGCCTTACCAAAAAAGTGGTGTATGAAAATGAAGAGTTCAATTTATTGCAACATGCCTTGAATATCGAAGAAGGTTATGAAGGTTTGCGCTATAATAATATTGTGATTGCAACCGATGCTGATGTGGATGGTATGCACATTCGTTTGCTGATCATGACTTTCTTTTTGCAATTTTTCCCGGACCTGGTGAAGAACGGCCATGTGTATATTTTACAAACACCACTGTTTCGTGTACGCAACAAACAAAAAACAATTTATTGCTACGATGAAACAGAAAAACAGAAAGCAATAAAAGAATTAGGAACCAAACCGGAGATCACCCGATTCAAAGGTTTGGGTGAAATCAGCCCGGATGAATTTGCAAGATTCATTGGGCCAGATATGCGTAAAGACCCGGTGATGATGCTGCCTGATACACATATACAGCAGTTGCTGGAATACTATATGGGCAAGAACACACCGAGCAGACAGGATTTTATTATTGATAATTTGAAGATAGAGATTGATCTGGTGGAGGATGGAGTGGCGCAGATGGAAGCTTAATGAATTGATAATTGATAACGGGATAATTGATAATTTTTTTTATTAAAAGCGGCAAAAGAAATAACTAACAGTATGTGTTTAACGAATTATCAATTATCAATTAACTAATTATCCATTACCCCGATGTTTGAATTTCACACAGATAAACAACGATACTTTCAAATGCAGGCAGACAATGCCCGCCAATATGTAGTGCCGTTTGTGGAGGAATACAAACCCATCACAACAGGCATGCGGGTGCTGGAAATTGGTTGTGCAGAAGCAGGTGTGTTAAAGGCCTTTATTGAAAAAGGTTGTGTAGCAGTGGGAGTGGAGTTGGAAGAATCAAGACTGGTATTGGCAAGAGAGTTTATGAAAGAAGAGTTGGAGAAAGGGCTGATCAGTTTTATTTCAAAAGATATTTACAAGGTTGACATTGAAAAAGAGCTGAATGGTAAGTTTGATATCATCGTATTGAAAGACGTAATTGAACACATCCACGATCAAAAAAAATTGATTGCCTGGATGAAAAGTTTTTTGAAAGAGAATGGTGTCATCTTCTTTGGCTTTCCGCCCTGGCAAATGCCCTTTGGTGGTCACCAGCAATTGATGAGTAAAAAGTGGATGAGTGCAATGCCTTATTATCATTTGTTGCCAATGCCGGTGTACAAATGGATTTTGAAACAGGGCAAACAGGATGTGGCATCCTTTGCAGAGATAAAAGAAACAGGCATCTCCATTGAGAGATTTGAAAGGATAACAAAAGAGACGGGCTATAAAATAGTGAACAGGTTGCATTATTTGGTTAACCCAATCTACACTTACAAATTTGGCTGGAAGCCAAAAAAACAATTAGGGCTGATTAGTGCTATACCATGGGTAAGAAATTTTTTTACTACCTGTGTATATTATTTAATAACAGAAGATTCCACGCAAAGAAGCTAAGGAGCAAAGAAATGTTTTGCGTCGTTTTTTACATTGCGGCTTGGCGTGAAATTAAATTTA
>CAZDHQ010000138.1:0-8685 GCA_964505135.1 uncultured Ferruginibacter sp. | reverse complement strand
TAGACAATTGTGAAAATGAACAGGAATTAAAAGATTTTCACCAGGAATTGTCTGATCGATTTGGTCCTGTGCCTCCACAGGTAGAAGATCTTTTCACTACCGTAAGAACAAGAAAGATTGCAGTAGACCTTGGTTTTGAGAAACTATTTTTAAAGAATGAACTACTCAAGTGTTTTTTTGTAAGCAATCCTGATTCACCGTATTTTCAAAGTGAAACATTTAATCGAATCCTCCAGTTTATTCAAAGAGATACTAATAAGGCTAAATTAAAACAGGTGGGCAAACACGGTATACTGGAAGTAAGAAATATAAAAACCATGTTATCTCTTTACCAATTCCTGAAAAAAATGCATGAGAGTGTGATGCAGGTTGCCTGATTATGATCATAGAAGATCGGCCCCGTCTGTTAGCATACCTACTCTTTATTTTTCAATTAATTATTTGCTTTTTTACTGTAATCAACGCCAGTTCGCCATTCTGCGTAATAAATCAACATCCAGATACGTTACATTCTAACTAACTCCTTTGTGTATTAATCACATGTAGTACAAAAAGGGCCAAACAATCATACAATGTCCATTTACTCATTAACTGTAAGGTTAAAGATAATTTCTTTAATCCTGCTATCATTTATTATTTACATCCACACAGCAACAGCGCAAGCCCCACTAATTTCCAGCTTCAGTCCCACACAGGCAGCAGCAGGAGCAACCATCACCATTAACGGTTCTAACTTTAGCGGTACCACTGCCGTTACTTTTGGCAGTACTGCCGCAGCATCATTTACCATAGTGTCTGCAACTAAGATTACTGCTGTGCTTGCATACGGAACTTCTGGCAATGTTGCTGTTACCAATGCAAGTGGTACCGGAACGCTGGCGGGATTTTATTACCAGTCACTCAACCGCATCATTACTGATTTTGGTGGATATTGGTCTTCAACATTATTGAGCCCTAATGCAGTAAAACCGGATAGTTCACATAACCTCCTTGCATTTGGCTACAATAATACTATTTATTCCACCGGTGTAAATGACGCAAGACTAACCGAGAAAGGCATAAGCTTTTCTCCGTCCAGCTACAGAGCATTGCCGGTAGCGGCTGTTTCCGGAACAAACCCGGGTGGAAGCGTATACCTGGCATTGGCAAAAAAAGTGGATGGAAGCACCAATGTAGCCAATCCCTCCACCGTTTCTCATCTCACCGTCGCATCTGTTTTAATTGATGGCATCAGGGGGCTTGATCTTGGCACAGGTTTTACCAACCTTCCTTCATCAGCCAATATATCCTTTAAAATAAACGGTATTAGTCTGGCTGCTATTAACGATGCAGAACCAGATATCCTGCTCACGCAGATAGCCCAGCCCGTAAGTGGAAATGATGTATTTACGCTAACGGATGCAGCAGGTACGCAAATAGGAAATAGTGTTACACAAAACATGGTGCTGTTAAACCCATTTGGAACATACGATCTTGACCTGTTCAATCTTACACCCAATGCACCTTTCACGCTGGCAACGGCTTACTCTGGAGCTTCCACCAATACCAATCGTGAAATAAGACTGGTAGCATTGAAGCTTTCTGATTTTGGTATTAACGCCGGCAATTATACACAGGTGAGAGCATTAAAAATTACACCCAGCACCAATAGTGATTATGCATTTATTGCCTATAATACAGCATCACTAAACCTCCCTCCAAACGTTTCGCAGCATACCGCAAAATCAAATACTACTATTTGTGCAGGCGGTACTGCCGCTATGGAAGTAATCGCTACCGCTGCTGCAGGTGGTACACTTAGTTACGAATGGGAAAAATCAACAGATGGAGGTAATACATGGTTGCCTGTAACAAGTGGAGCTAATATAACAGGCGATACAACACAAAGACTGGAAGTAACCAATCCAACTAATGGAGATCAATACAGGGCAACAGTAACTGAATCTGGTTCAGGATTGAGTTCAACCAGTACAGTCTTCACCATCACTGTTAGCAGCCCGGCAGCACCTTCAGCAGTAACCATTGCTGGTGGTGCAAGCATTTGCAGGAACCACGCTATTCAACTTACCTCTACTGTAACCGGTGGAAGCAACTTGTATTATCAATGGCTTTCATCCACATCAGCGGGGGGGCCCTTTAATAATATTGCTGGAGCCAACAGCAATTATTATCTTCCCGATGTTTCGGCTACTGGTGTACGTTATTACCGCCTGACAGTGAGCAGCGGAAGCGGGTGTGCAGGTACGGTTACATCTGCCAGCCAAACAGTAACCGTTACAGGTATAGCTTCTGTTACAGACACTTCTATCTGCGTAGGAAGCACTGCCACACTATCGGCCACCGTTGTTGGTGGAACTATTAGCTGGTACGCAGCCGATGCAGGTGGTTCAGCTTTGGCCACAGGCAGCAGCTATACTACACCGCCACTCACCAGCAATACAGTTTATTACGTTGCTTCCAGTGGCTGTGCCAGTGATTTAAGGCAGCCATCTACAGTCACCATGAATTTATCCAGTTCCTGTCTTTTGCCTGTGACCTATACAGGCATTACTGCTCGCAATGAAGGAAAAGTAAACAGGTTAAAATGGAAAGTTGAGAATGAGTTCAACATAAAACAATATTCAATTGAACGCTCTGTTGATGGACGTGCTTTTAAGCAGGCAGGCACTTTGAATGCGGCTGGCATAGTAAAATATGAGTGGCTTGATGAGAGCCCCTTTAGTGGCACTAATTATTACAGGGTATTAGCAATTGAAGCAGATGGAAAAATAAAATACAGCAATATTGTATCAGCAGTTACTTCATCAACAGGAAGTATCAGTATTTATCCAAACCCCGTAATAAATAAAATACTTAACTTAAGTTTTGAAAACCTTTCTGCAGGAAGGTACCTGGTAAATATTTTTGACAGAACCGGAAGAAAGATATCTGCAACTTTCGTAGACTATCATGGCGGTGCTACTAGCAAATTAATATCACTTGAAAAAGCGAGTGCGAAAGGAATTTATTACCTGTCTGTAACGGGCAATAATTTTGATAAAAAAATAAAACTGTTGATTGAATAAATATGATAATTTCTTTTCTAAAGGACAATGACCGCAATAGCGGTCATTTGTTTTTTTAATGATTACATGCTTGCAAATCCTCTCTCCAAATCCTTAATCAAATACTCCGCTTCTTCCAAACCCACATACAAACGCATCATACGGTGATCTTTATTTTCTGCATTAAACTTATTTGGCATAATGCCTGCACATTTAGGAATGATAAGACTTTCATGACCACCCCAGCTTACTGCCATCATAATATGCTGCAATGCTTCGCAGAAGTTTTCAATCTCTATTATGTTAGTTGCCTTGATAACAAATGATAGTAACCCACAGGCACCCTGCATTTGTTTTTTTGCCAATTCATATTGAGGGAAACTCTCATCAAATGGAAACAACACTTCTTCTACCTTAGGATGTTGCTTCAAAAAATCCAGCACTTTCCAGGTGGTTTTGGTAATATGTTCCAAACGCATCGGCAATGTTCTCAATCCACGAATCAACAACCATGCATTAAAAGGACTAATACCATTACCAGCGTTATTCAATTCGCTATTGAATATTTTTTCCATCTGCTCCCTGCTGCCTGTCAGCACGCCAGCTACTGTATCACTGTGTCCTCCAATGTATTTGGTTGCTGATTGTAAAACGAGGTCTATACCTAATTTAATTGGCTGCTGGTAAAGCGGCGTACAATAACTGTTATCAACTATGGTAACAATACCTTCTGCTTTTGCCAGTTCTGCTACCGCTGCTAAATCCTGCAATGCATAATCCCAACTGTTTGGGCTCTCCAGGTAAATCAATTTTGTGTTGGGTAAAATTGCTCTTTCAAAGTTTTCAATTGCTGTTCCATCAATGTAAGTAGTGGTAACACCAAATCTTGGCAGTATCACATTAAACATTCTTTGCGCCCATGTATAAGGCTTCTTTACACTTACAATATGATCTCCTGATTTTACATTGGCCAATACTGCAGAAAAAATAGCAGAAGAGCCACTGTTAAAAACCAAACAGTCTTCAGCGCCATCCAGTGCTGCTAATTTTTTTCTGAGTATATCAACTGTTGGATTTAATCCGCGGCTGTAGAGATAAGTAGAATATTCATCAGCAAATGCTTTACGCATATCATCCACTTTTTTAAAAGCAAAATTGCTGGTCTGGATAATCGGTGGTGCTACAGCATTAAAATATTGTTCCCTGTCTTCGCCCAATTCATTTATGATATAAGAAATGTCCATATAAAAAAATTTATGCGCCTGCAATAAAACCAGTATGATTACCAAAAGGATCCTGTACAATGGCAGTTTCAATTGTGCCGCCAACATTGGTTATTGGCTGAACAAGCGTTGCTTTTAAACCAATGGCTTTATCAACTGCCGCTTTAATATCATCCACACTCCAGTAAGCTGTAGTATGATTTCCTGCCTCCACATTGCTCATATCGGGATCAAGACCTAACTCACAACCATTGATATCAAAACCTACATAAAATTCTTCATCAAAATAAGGAGCAATGCCAGTGAGTGAAATATACCATTGCTTTGCTTTTTTTAAATCGCTACAGTGATAAATCACTGTTCGTAGTTTGTTCAACATCTTTTATATTTTTTTTGTTTCCATGGAATAAGAAATAGATGATCACAAAAGCAATCAACACTCCCAGCCCAATCAATGCTGCGTAATTATTTTCCTTGTAATTCAACGCAATGCCAATAGCTACAATAGTATAAGCAGCCATAAAAATAATTGTTTGCAATGGGAACAACTTCATTTTATAAATGCCGGTTCCATCCAGTTCCTTTGTCCGTTTTCTAAACCAAAAAATTGTAGCACTGCTTAGCACCATTCCAAAGCAATCCAGAAAAATGGTGAAAGCAAGAATCTTTTCAAATTGCTGTGAGAAAAATAAAATGATGATACATATCGCTGCAAATACAGTAGCAGAGAAAGTAAGTACACCCGTTTTAGGATTAGTATAAGCAAATATTTTCGGCAGGCTTCCATCTTCACCCATTGCATACATCACCCTTGGATTGCTGAGCAGAATACTATTTACATAAGCCAACACACCCAGGAATAAAAATGCAGAAAATACGGTAGCAGACGTTTTTCCAAACACGTTATCAATCACAGCATAGGCTATCTCCCTTTCATTCTTCATATTGTTGAAACCAACTACTTTAAAATAACTCAGGTTTACCAATAAATACAAACCAATAATAATAGCGATGCCAAAGAAAATTCCACGGGGCATATTTTTAGCCGGCTTATCTACATCATTACCAAAATTCATGGTTTGCTGGTAACCGCCATAAGTGAAAGACACCGCCATCAAACTAATGCCAAAGCTTTTTATCCAGTCAATGGCAGACGCTGGAGAAGCAGGTTCAACATAATTACCGGTAGTAGAGTAATGCTGTGGATAAAATAAAGCGATGATCAACACCACAATCATGGCAATCTTAATCACCATCAATACATTTTGTGTTCTTGAGCTCATCTTCAATCCCATCAAGTTAATGATGTAAATGAAAATGATGGCTCCAGTGCTCAATATTGCCTTGTGTACATCCGTCCATTCACCCGGAATTAATTTTAAAACATAACCACTTCCAATAAGTGCCACACCGCTCAAGCTGGCTGCATTGCTCACCAGTATCAAACAATTGATGGCAAATGCCACACTTGGATGATAAGCCTTTGCAAATACTTTGTAATAGCCACCGGTAACCGGATACCGGCTGCCAATTTCTGCATAGGTTAAGGCACCACACAGCGCTACAATTCCTCCCACAATCCATGCAGTAAAATAAACAGTAGGGTTAATAGCATCTTTTGCACTGGTAGCGGCTGTTCTAAAAATGCCCATGCCGATTACCAGGCCCACTACTATCATAGTCAGTGAAAAAAGATTTAGCTTTTGTTTTGGCACCATAGTTAAATATTGGAATGAAAATAAAAAATAAAAGTTGAATGGATCACATTCAACTTTTACAATTCAATATTATGAAAGGAATTATTGATAAACTCTTACATAGTCTATTTCCATTGTGGATGAAGTAAACGCAGGATCGATATCTCCACCAAAATTACCACCCATTGCTACATTTAGAATTATAAAGAAATCATGATTGAAAGGAATAGCAGTGGAGTTAGCTACAGAATGAACCAGTTCGCCATCTACAAAAATCTTTATTGACTGCGCATTCCATTCTAATGAATAAATATGAAATTCAGATGTTGCATTTGAAATCATTTTTGTTCCTCCATCTGCATTGCCACCTGATCTGCCCGGGTAATGCAAAGTGCCATAAATTTTATTCAGGTCACGGCCCAGATGTTCCATGATATCAATCTCACCGCAAGCAGGCCAGCCTGCTGTCCCGATATCGCTACCCAGCATCCAAATAGCCGGCCATGTGCCCACGCCTGAAGGCAATTTTGCTCTTACTTCCATTTTGCCGTATTTAAATGCATACTTATCCTTTGATAGCATTCGGGCGGAGGTATAATTAAAGCCGCCAAAAGCTTCCTGCTTGGCTGTAATCTTTAGCATCCCGTTTTCTACAACTGCATTATCAGTTCTGTTGGTATAATACTCTTTTTCATTATTACCCCATCCATTATTATTTCCTATGTCATATCCCCACTTTGTTGCATCGGGAGCGCCATCTTTATCAAATTCATCCGACCAAACCAGTTTAGCTACATAAGAAACTGTGACACTGATTGTTTTAGTTATAGCGCC
Organism: uncultured Ferruginibacter sp.; assembly: GCA_964505135.1. Taxonomy (GTDB): domain Bacteria; phylum Bacteroidota; class Bacteroidia; order Chitinophagales; family Chitinophagaceae; genus Ferruginibacter. Next base: position 1,887 of record CAZDHQ010000138.1, on the reverse strand, counting down.
GTTTGAGCTACTTTTAGCGGTAACAATTACTGAGTAACTATTTGTTCCGTCCATTGTGTAGACGCATTCTGCAGCGCCATTACTAGAGGTATAAGAAGTACCATTACCAAAATTGTATATATACACTACAGCGTTATCGGCAGAAGCAGTGAAAGTTACCTTTCCACTTCCATCAGTACTGGGGGTAGCATTTACTACCAGGTTGGCAGGTGCAATTACTGCTGGCGGAGGGGAAGATTTTTTACAACTACCAGCTAAAAAATAAAAAGTCAATACGAGAAAAAGCGGGAGTTTTTTTGATATGTGCATCGCTGAAAATTTTTATAAAGTTATTCTAAGATGGCAATAAAATACTGTTTCCATCCTTGATATTTATCAGAAATGAAGCAAACAGGTATCGTTTAACGGAATCGTTCAACAGACTTTAAAGAAGGATTCGCTAATGCTGTTCCAGCAAACAAAATTGATAGGGTTCAATCACCAGGTGTTCGTGATCATATCCAACCGTATGCATTTTATCCTGCCAATAGTCATATAACTGAACCGGAGCAGGACCATGATGTTTGAATACAGCCCATGACAAGTAAGCTGTTTGGCTGCTGTAATTAAATACACAATATAGTTTGGTATCATCCAGTGTGCGCAGGTATCCAGCCACATGAATATTGTAAGGTGATAACCAGGTAAGATTTTTATGATCAGCTACCACAGGCAACTGCCTCCGCAAAGCAATCAGCTTTTGTGTGCCTGAAAATATCCGATGCTCCAGCGTTCCTTCTTCATCAATTCTTTTATTCTTGTTCCAATCAATTACGGGCCGGTGCATCCAGCGGTTATCATAACTTTTACCCGGATCATTTAAATAAGAGTAATCATTGGTATAGCCCACCTCATCGCCATAAAACATCATCGGCACACCGCCTATAAAAAAACTCTGTGCCTGCATCATCAGTATTTTTCTTACAGACATTTCCACCTGGTAATCGTTGTGATCTCTTATAGAACTTTCCAGTCCACATAAAGAAGCAAGGGAACCGCTTATTCTTGCATCCTGCGTTTTGGGGTTCACCGAAAACAAGGCACCTACTGCTGTTGATCCAGGTGCAATGCCTGAATAATAATCTTTAATAAACCTGCGATGATCAAAAGGTGTAAAACCTGCCTGGCGAATCATGTAGTCATCGTATCCTAAACCAATATCATCGTGGCATCTTGTATAAGTAATCCAGGTAGTACCATAAGGTTTTTGTAAGAGCTCATGCTGTGCAGCCAGCATCACCTGTGTATCTCCTGTGGCCAGCGCATCCCACTGCAGAGCCATCTGGGTAGCATTGTAGGCAAAGTCGCATTCCTTAGCAGTGTATTGTCCCGTACCAAAATATTTCATGATTTCCTTTGGTGCAACAATGGCTTCTCCTAACAGCGCCATTCCCGGGGCAGCCACTTGCACACATTGCTTTATTAAACGCAATAAGGTATGTGCCTCCGGTAAATTTTGGCAGGTAGTGCCCAGTTGTTTCCAAATAAATGCAGGCGCATCGATGCGTAAAATATCTACACCGAGGTTAGCATAAAATAAGATGTTATCAATCATCTCTACCAGTACTGTTGGATTTCGATAATTTAAATCCCACTGGTAGTGATGAAACACCGTCATCACCCATTTTTTGCAGGCATCATTCCAGGTGAAATTGCCGGGAGAACTCTCCGGAAAAATTTCCGGCATAGTTGCATCATATTGATCTGGCAGTTCACGATTATCAAACATGTAAAAATAATCCTGGTATTGTTTATCACCTTGCATTGCCTTTTTTGCCCACTCATGTTTATGAGACGTATGATTAAGTACAATATCCAGCATCAGGTATATATTCTCCTTTCGCATTT
>CAZDHQ010000137.1:0-8710 GCA_964505135.1 uncultured Ferruginibacter sp. | reverse complement strand
CAATAGCGCCACTCTGAAAGTTGTAAAAGGTACAAGTTCCGGATTTATGCAAACTTCGTCTTTAAGTTCAAAGCAGAATGCGAAGTCAACAAGTATTGACTTTGGAATTACAGAAGGTAGGGGCATTGGTTTTGTAAGCTGCGAAGCACTTAGCAGTGATGAATACATGCGGCATTTTGTCAACGTTTTTAGACCAGAAATTTATAGGGTGTTAAAAAAAGATAAGTCAATCAGATATACTTCAATTTCACATCTAGATGGTTATTTCAAGAAAATATCTATGGTAATGGATTTTAACTAATACGTATATGTAATCACTGTCGCATACCACCCATCATTTTGCCGCATATCCACCTTGTAACAATTCATTTTTATTTACAGCTTTGTATCCTAAAAGTTAGCAACGTAGAGCAGCAACCACTTTTAAAAACGGGCGCCACCGAAAAGCCAAATGAGTAGGAGTTTTAAAAAAAACATCGCATGCCAGGAAACAGCGTTTCATTACACAGGGTACTTAAAGCAAAGCCGGAAAAAGTTTTTAGAGCATTCACAGAACCCAATGCCATGGCGGCATGGTTACCACCGTATGGGTTCACCTGTACTGTGCATGAAATGAATGCACAGGTTGGTGGCACATTCCATATGTCATTTCACAATTTCTCTACAGGCAATGGACATTCTTTTGGTGGAAAATATTTAGAAGTGAAACCAGGTGAATTACTCCAATACACAGATGTGTTTGACGATCCTAACTTGCCAGGCGAAATGATCACCACCGTTCACTTTAAAAAAGTGATGGTAGGTACAGAGATCAATATCATACAGGAAGGTATTCCAGCAATGATACCTGCGGAGATGTGTTATTTAGGATGGCAGGAATCATTGGATAAATTGATGCGATTGGTGGAACCGGAGATACCAGATGCATAATCTTGTTAAGGTGTGCCATCAAATTATTTAGAGCACAGTATAACTTGATTATGCTGTTGCTTTTTTGTTGAAAGAGATTAACTGCTGTACTGTTTGTATGGACTTATAATTATCCTGCAAAAGCGTTAAGCGTAAAAGCAAATGTGCTGCCTACTCCGAAATCACTTTTTACAGTTAGCTGCCCACCTTGTGCTTCTATAAATTCTTTGCTAATGCTTAAGCCTAATCCTGTGCCTTCTTTTTTTGAACCGGGTATTCTGAAATAGCGATCGAATATTTTATCAAGATATTCCGGTGAAATTCCCTGCCCGGAATCAGTAACAGCAAATTTAATTTTTTCATTTTCTGTAAACACTGCAACAGCAATAGTAGAATTATCATAAGAATAGCGAATAGCATTTGAAATGAGATTGGTGAGTACCCATGATGATTTTTCATTGTCAGCAATTACTTTTTGTATATCACCCGGTATGTTGATTTCAAATCTTATTTGTTTTTGCTCTGCTGCAGATTTATTCGCATTGATTGCATACTGAATAATTTCTTTTGGATCTGTTGGTACCACATTCATCTGGATGGCTCCGCTCTCAACCTGTGTCATGTTCAGCAATTCCCCCGTTATTTTTAATAGCCTTCCTGCATCTTCTTTAATACTTTCTATGAGAGCCTGTTGCTCCTGGTTTAGCTCGCCAATTTTAGCGTTTTCCAATAAATGTAAGCTCATCTTTATAGACGATATAGGTGTTTTTAACTCATGTGATACTGTTGCAATAAAATTTGTTTTTGCAAAATCAAGTTCTTTATAAGGCGTAATATTTTGTAGCAGAATAACATTGCCAATTTGTTTTTCTTCTTTTTCACCGGTTGGCAAAACTTTGATTGGTATGATTTCTTTTTCGAAATAACTCTCTTTGTTATCTGCATATATTTTAACCGGTTCCATTTTGTTCTTTTGTTCTTCGATACCTGCGTCTTCAAATAAATCTTTTACCAGTGAACGAATCAGGTCATTCTGCATTGCAATATCCTGTACGGGTTTGCCGATTACATTTTCGGCGCTTAAGCCGGTAATTTTTAAGGCAATGTCATTCATGAACAACACCTGTTTGTTATCATCCAAACCAATCACCGGGTCGTGCATGTTATTAATGAGTGTTTCAATCCGTTTTTTTTCAAACATGATTTTTTGAAGATTGCTTGCCTGGTATTCCTGTAGCTTTTCAGCCATACTGTTGAAAGCCTCAGCCAGTTGACCATATTCATTTTCTTTTTCGAAATGCACCCGTTGGGAATAATTTTGCGCTGCAATCTGCTGAATGCTGTCGGTGAGTTCCCGTATTGGATTTGCTACGTTTCCCGGTAGATTTACCAGTAAAGTAAATGCGATCAAAAAACAAACAGTACCAAAAATCGACACCCATAAAATAGATCTATTGGCAGTGTCTTCTGCAATTTTACTTTTGCGTTCTATCGCCAGCATGTTTAATAACATGATATCTGAAATATCTTTCCTGACTAATCTTGATAAAGATGAGTCATGTAAATTTTTTCTGAATTGATAAAAGTGTTCTGAAAGGTTTCCCGTTAATTCCTTTTCACCTGGCTCGGTAATATTTTTTTGCTGTTGCTGAAGGTTATCTAAAAAGGATTTTTCATTTTCCGGGTTTGAAATACCGTCATCCAGTGCCATCTGCATTCTTCTTGAATAATCCAATGTATTATAGTTGGCAACAAGGATGTTTTTTGTATCAGATGAAAGTCTGTTGATAAAGAAAATACTAAGGGTCATCAGCAACACAATCATTGCGAACAATACGCCCACTCCTAAAAATAATTTCGCTTTAATTTTCATCTTTATTCTTTTCTTTCATCAACTCAAAATTACTAAGTCAATATCGCTGGACGAAAGTTTCTTAAGTAATTCATTAAAAACATTCGTAGCAAGGATTAGCCTGTAGATATTCAAATGAGGTTTACCAATGCAAATAGTAGTGATGTTTCTTTCATCACATTGTTCTATGATCGCCTTTGAAATGTTTTCATTTTCTACCTTGATGATTTCTGCACCTAACTCAGTTGCCAGCTTAAAGTTATTGATCAAATGCCGTTGTTTATCTAAAGGAATTTTGTCAGCGCTTTCTTTAGGTGTTTGTACATAAAGCAAGTACCATTTGCTGTGATAATAGTTTGCCAGCCTCGCCGTTTTCCTGATTACTGTTTTGGCAGTGGCTTCATTACTGCTGATGCAGGCGAGAAAACGTTCATGTTTGACCGCATTGATTTTAGTAATTTCTGTTTCAACTTTCCGCTCTACCTGTGCCGCCACTTCTTTCAGCGCCAGTTCTCTTAGTTGAAGAATATGTTCACTCTTAAAAAAATTATTGAGTGCTGTTTGGATTTTTTCCTGCTTATAAATTCTTCCCTCTTTTAATCTGGTGATCAATTCGTCTGCTGTCAAGTCAATATTCACCACTTCATCTGCAGCCGCCAGCACACTATCAGGAATGCGTTCCTTTACTTCAACGCCGGTGATATTTTTTATTTCTTCATTCAGGCTTTCAATGTGCTGGATGTTCACTGCACTAATCACATTGATGCCTGCTTCTAAAATGTCCATTACATCCTGCCAGCGCTTTTCATTCTTGCTGCCTTCAATATTAGTATGTGCAAGTTCATCCACAATTACTACTTCAGGCCGTAAACTAATGACAGCCTGCACATCCAGTTCTTCCAGTTCTTTTCCTTTGTAAAATAATTTTCGTCTTGGTATCAAAGGCAGGCCTTCCAGCAGATCATGCGTTTCTTTACGAAAGTGCGTTTCAATGTAACCAATCTTTACGTCAATACCGTTTCGAAGCAGCGCATGCGCTTCCTGCAACATGCGGTAAGTCTTGCCCACACCAGCACTCATGCCAATGTAGATCTTAAATTTTCCTCTTCTTGACTTTTTTATCAGGTCGAGAAAATGCTGAACGTTGTTTTCTTTATCCCCCGGCATCTTTAAAAATTAGAAATGATAGGTAGCAGCCAAAACAAAGCTACCGGTTGATTTTGTGGTTTCGGAAGCGTTTTTATAAAACACTGCATTGCCTGCATTATCAAACCTGAATTCCGGAATAATAGTAAGATTATCAATTTTGAAATTGGCAGACAATGTTGGAGCAAATACTTTTTTCAATCCAAGGTATTCGTCTTTGTCGCTAACGTATTCGGTTCTTAAAGTAAGCCCTAACCAATTGATTGGGTCATAATTTAAATACAACGCAACGGCCTGCCAGTTAGATTGTTTAAAACTGCCGGAGCTATCAGTATCCAGCTTTACAGATTGCAACGTTCCGTTTAAACCAATGCTAAATTGTTTGCTGAGAGCATATATTGCCACTACATCACCCTGTACTACTTTTTTGTAATCATTCTGTTTGCCGCCAACGAAATTGAAATAGGCTTTGAGTTTATCATCATTTGATGCGGTGGAAATTTGTGCGATAAAAGATTTGGGCATGCCCGGCGCAGACCGATAGTCTGTGGGATTTGAAATACCGACCATTAAAGCGGTTTTACCACCAAGGCTGATATCAGCTTTTAGGCCTGTGTGAGTAAATGGGCCATTAGTAAACATATAGCTCATGCAATAGTTCCTATTGAGATATGCATCCACCATTTCATAACCCACATGTGTGGCCCAGGAGCCCAGCGTGAATTTTATTTTGGAAGAAGGCGCATAGCTTACATAGGCTTGTTTCAACGCAAATCTTGTATTGGCATCATTGTATGCAAACTCTTCTGCTCTTGTTCCAAATCCGAGGTCAATCGTTGCACTTACTTTTCCAAAGCTATGGTCGGCACGAATGGAAGCCATACCCAGTTCAAATGAGTTGCTTGAATGTGTAAAGCTTGTCGGACTATTGTATGGGTACGTTTTGGGATTATTGAAATTATAACGATAATAACCATCTACGGAGCCGGTGATAGTAGTATTGGCAATTTTTTCCATTGTTGAATCCGTTGATTGAGCAAGCATTGCCTGGCTGCATATCAATCCAAATAACAAAGCGATTGTTTTCATTGTAGATTTTGTTTCTCTTGTTTGATTAATGTTGTTTTAAGAATTTTATTATTTCAATTTGTCCAGTTCAATATTCAATTTGAGCACATTTACTTTTGATGGACCAAATATGCCTAGCAATGGTTTCTCCGTTTGTTTGTCAATCAGCGCCAGCACCACTTCTTCATTCAATTTGCGAACAGCAGCAATTCTTTTTGCCTGCACTTTGGCACCAGCAGGAGAAAGATCCGGATCAAGCCCGCTGCCGGATGCAGTTACCAGTTCAGCAGGAATATCTTCTTTCTTAACACCTGGATTGTGTACAAGAAATGTATCAATCCTGTCCTGCACCTGTTTTAGGTAGTCAGGATTTGATGGTCCTTTGTTTGAACCTGCAGATCCTGCTGCGTTGTAATCAACTGCAGATGGTCTGCTCCAGAAATATTTATCGTCCGTAAATTTTTGCCCTATGTTGGCATAACCAACTATTTTTCCATCTACGGTTACCGTTTCGCCCTTTCCGCCACCAGGCGCTGCTTTTGCAACCAATGCGATAAACAAAGGATAGATAACCGCACAGATAATGATCATTACCAGTGTAAGCTTTATTGATGGAGCTAAATACTTTTTCATTTATTAGAATTTTTAATTTTAAAAGAATGTGGCCACAAGTAAATCGATCAGTTTTATGCCAATGAAAGGCACGATCACACCACCTAAACCATAAATCAACAGGTTTCTTCTCAGCAATGCACTTGCACCAATTGGTTTGTAAGCAACACCTTTTAATGCCAATGGAATTAATAATGGAATGATGATGGCATTAAAGATTACTGCTGAAAGAATGGCACTTTCCGGGCTGTGCAGCCGCATAATATTGAGAGCCTGCAAAGCAGGAATGGATGTGATGAACAGTGCAGGTACGATGGCGAAATATTTTGCCACATCATTTGCGATACTGAAAGTAGTAAGTGTACCTCTTGTCATCAGCAATTGTTTACCAATCTCTACCACTTCAATCAATTTGGTTGGGTCATTATCAAGGTCAACCATGTTACCGGCTTCTTTTGCGGCAGCAGTTCCACTGTTCATGGCAACACCCACATCGGCTTGTGCCAATGCTGGTGCGTCGTTTGTTCCATCACCCATCATCGCTACCAGTTTACCGCCCTGTTGCTCCTGCTTGATATAGTTCATTTTATCTTCTGGCTTTGCTTCTGCAATAAAATCATCCACGCCGGCCTTGTCAGCGATGTATTTTGCAGTGAGTGGATTATCGCCGGTTACCATCACTGTCTTCACGCCCATCTTTCTTAACCTTGCAAAACGTTCCTGTATTCCCGGCTTAATGATGTCCTGTAATTCAATTACACCAAGCACTTTATCATTTTCACTAACCACCAGCGGCGTACCACCATTGCTGGATATTTCTTTTACTTTTTCTGTGGTGTCTGCCGGGAACTCATTGCCGGCTTTGGTTACCTGGTTCCTGATGGAGTCATAAGCGCCCTTACGAATTTTTACGCCTGATGGTAAATCAATACCACTGCTTCTTGTTTCTGCAGTAAATTCTATGAACTTAGCGCCGGTTGCATTTAGTTTATTGATGTCAACTTTCGCCAGTTCAATAATTGATTTTCCTTCCGGTGTTTCATCGGCGATGGATGCTAACACGCAGGCATCAATAAACGCTTTTTCATGTACAGCTTTTGAAGGATAGAAATTGGTGGCTTTACGATTGCCGATAGTAATGGTTCCAGTTTTGTCTAATAACAAAGTGTCAAGGTCGCCGGCGGTTTCTACTGCTTTACCACTTTTAGTGATCACATTTGCTCTTAATGCCCTGTCCATGCCTGCAATACCAATAGCACTTAGCAATCCGCCGATGGTGGTGGGTATTAAACAAACATAGAGCGAAACAAAAGCTGCAATAGTAATCGGTGTTTGAGCGTAATCAGCAAATGGTTTTAATGTTACGCATACAATTAAGAAGATGATGGTGAAGCTTGCCAATAAAATAGTGAGTGCAATTTCATTCGGTGTTTTTTGTCTTGAGGCACCTTCTACCAATGCAATCATTTTATCAAGAAATGACTCACCGGGTTCTGTAGTAACACGGACTTTTATTTTGTCGCTTAATACTTTTGTTCCGCCGGTTACAGAAGATTTATCACCGCCTGCTTCCCGTATTACCGGTGCTGATTCACCGGTGATGGCGCTTTCATCAATGGTGGCAAGTCCCTGCACAATCTCACCATCCATAGGGATCACATCACCGGCTTCACAGATAAAAAAGTCACCCTTTACTAACTGTGACGATGGTACGAGTTTGATTTCATTCACGTACATATCACCAAGCGTTTGTACTTTTTTTGCCGGCGTATCTTCTCTTGTTTTGCGCAGGCTATCAGCCTGCGCTTTACCTCTTGCCTCTGCAATGGCTTCGGCAAAATTGGCGAAGAGTACTGTTAACAACAATATGATGGTGATAACGAGATTGTATGCTAAAGATCCCTGGCTTTTTTCACCGGCTGCTATCCAGGCGCATACGGCCATCATTACAATGGTGCCGATGTACACGGTAAACATTACCGGGTTTTTAAGCATTACTGCCGGGTTTAGTTTTACAAAAGATTGCCTGAGAGCTGATGACACCAGCGATTTTTCAAACAACTTTGTATTTTTTTTATTTTTTGACATGGTTATTATTTTTGAATTGCAGTTTTATTTGCTGCGTAATGTGATGCGGTACAAGTGTCCCGATGATAAATATCGGGATGCTGACCAAAGCGTCAGCATGCGACGCAACGATGTTTAATAGTATTGATTGGCTTGGTTCATAATTTTTTTATTTGACCATATAGGAACATAGGTCACATAGAAAAAAGCAAGAGATTATACTACATGCTTAGATATTCTGCTATTGGCCCCAGCACCAGCGGCGGGAAGTATGACAATGCAGTGATGATAATGATGATGGCAAATGTGAGTATTCCGAATGTTGCTGAATCCACTTTTAATGTGCCTGGTGACTCGGGAATATATTTTTTCTTTGCCAGCAAACCTGCGATGGCAATGGGGCCGATGATGGGAAGAAATCTTCCGAGTATCAATACAAACCCTGTGGTTACATTCCAAAAAATATTATTATCGCCGAGGCCTTCAAAACCACTGCCGTTATTGGCGTTGGCCGAAGTAAACTCATAAAACATTTCGGAGAAACCATGATTGCCAGGATTGTTTAACCAGTTAGCAGGCTGCACTGCCCAATCTGCATGGCCGTGTTTTACAAAATAATATGCCGCAAAGGCAGTGCCGCCCTTGATTAAAAAAGCAGAAAGCAATGTAACAAGCGCTGCAATTTTTACTTCTCTTGCTTCCACTTTGTGACCCATGAATTCAGGTGTTCGGCCTACCATGAGGCCTCCGATAAATACTGCTATGATGATGTAGATGTAATAATTTAAAATGCCTACGCCGCAGCCACCATAAAATGCATTGATGAGCATGCCGAGCATTTGCATCATACCAGATAATGGCATGGAGCTGTCATGCATTGAGTTTACTGAACCGGTTGAAATGATGGTAGTAACAATGCTCCAGTAACCAGATATTGCCGGGCCAAACCTCACTTCTTTTCCTTCCATTGCGCCGTTAGGTTGTGCAACTCCAAGCTTTGCAATGGCGGAGCTCCCTTGCACTTCCCAGTTAATGGTTGGTACAATAAGGAAGAGC